>JACDAY010000025.1 GCA_013695195.1 Blastocatellia bacterium
GGCAGCCGTTTTAGTCCTCAGTGTTCGCAGGCGATTGCTCTAAAGTCTAAGATCGGCGACACGTCATATTTGAAAAATGTCGACCAGGTCAGCTTTTATAACGGCACGACACGCGAGGAGATAGTAAATTATTTCTTCAATACGACAAGCCCTTATCTTTCGACCGCTATTCGTTTTATAAACGACGCGGTAAGATTTCCTGCATTCGACGAATCGGATTTTGAAAGCGAGAAGCGGATTGTCATCGGCGAGATCGATCGACACGAGGCAAATCCTTATCAATATCTCGATCTGACCATGAAGCAGAAGCTCTTTTACAAATATCCGACGCGAAAAAATCCCAGCGGTACACGGGAATCCGTAGGTTCCGCGACTACCGAAAAAATGCGTGTCATCCAGTCTCGGTATTATGTCCCTAACAACTCCGCATTGATTGTAACCGGCGATGCAAAACCCGAAGAAGTTTTCAAGCTGGCGGAGCATATAATGGGCAGTTGGGAAAAACGAGCGTCCGATCCTTTTAAGGAATTTCCGCTTGTCGAGCATCCGCCTTTGACGAAGAGTGAAGGCGTTATCGTCGAGAAAACTGTCAGCGAAGAGGCCGCTCCGAACCAGGGACAAAATGTTATTCTCGAGATCGGCTGGCACGGCCCGTCGATCGGAAAGGACGACACGAGCACCTATGCCGCCGACGTGTTTTCGTATATATTACAGCAGCCTGATTCGCGTTTTCAGCGCAATCTCGTCGATTCCGGGCTTGCCGCTTCGGTCGGCCTGGGCTATTACACACAAAGAAACGTCGGGCCCATCAACTTGCTTTCGGTAACGTCAGCTGAAAAAGCCAAAGCGGCTCTAAAGGCCATTTATCAGGAAATCGGGGAATTTACTCAGCCAAATTATTTTAGCGATGAGGAGCTCGAAAATGCCAAAACTATCCTCGAATCGAACGATCTTTTCGAGCGGGAAAAGTCCAGCGACTATGCACATACGCTTGGTTTTTGGTGGTCGTCCACGGGAATCGACTATTTTCGCGGCTACCACAAAAAACTTCGCGCTGTTTCGCGCGCCGACATCAACCGGTATGTAAGAACTTATATTGAGGGCAAGAATCACGTTGGCCTAGCCCTCCTTTCACCGGAAGCCAAAAAGTTGGCAAATCTAACCGAACAGGATTTAATCGGAGGAATCAGTGACCGATAGTTATCAATTATTTATTCGCAAATTTTTTATATTTGCGCTTCTCTTTATATCGTTTATAGGTACAGGTTTTGCCCAGGAAGGCAAGATCGGCAACATCGCCGAGCAGGCCGCGCTCGTAACGGAATTCGATGTGAACGGGCTAAAGGTCATCGTTAAACGCCGGGCGTCGGCACCGACGGTTTCGGGCGGGCTTTTTATACGCGGCGGAGCCAGAAATATTAACGAAAAAAATGCCGGGATCGAAAGCCTGATGCTTGCAACAGCTGTTGAGGCGGGCAGGAAGATCCCCAGGCAGGCCGTTCGTCGTGAACTTTCACGAACCGGAAGCAATATAAGCTCTGCCGCCGCAAACGATTACAGCGTTATCTCGCTTGCCTCAACCCGGCCAAACTTTGACCGCGTCTGGGACATTTTCACCGAAGTTGCTTTAAATCCGGCCTTTGCGGCCGAAGACGTTGAACGCAACAAAACGTTGATCCTTACCGGGCTTCGCGAATCGGAAATAAGCCCCGAAGGTGCGTTGCAGGGATTGCAGGAAAGGATGATCTATTCCGGACACCCTTATGCCAACGAGGTTCGGGGAAGCGCGGCAACTATCGGAAACTTGACGGCGGCCGACCTGCGAGCCTATCACCAGGGTGTTATGCAAACTTCAAAGCTTTTGCTGGTATTCGTCGGCGATCTGGATGCGAATGAATTGAAAACGCGCATCACAGCTTCCTTCGGAAAACTTCCGCGCGGTGATTATAAGGATCAGATTTACCCGGTGCTTAATTTTTCGAAAGCAACGCTCGATGTTACGCCCCGCGGTCTTCCGACAAATTATATTCAAGGGTCATTCAGCGCGCCGTCCTTAAACGACAAGGATTATTATGCGATGCGGGTGGCAATGGCGATCCTGCAAAGCCTCGTTTTCCAGGAAGTTCGCGTAAAACGGCAGCTTTCCTACGCTCCGGGCGCGGATATGAATGACTTTGCATCAAACACCGCGCACATATCGGTAACGGCAAATGACGCTAATCAAGCGGTTTCCGTAATGCTTGACCAAATCAAGCTTCTGCGTACACAGACCCTGAACGATGCGGTCATCGCAGAGGTGGCCGGGTTTTTCCTGACAAAATATTATCT
>JACDAY010000066.1 GCA_013695195.1 Blastocatellia bacterium
GAGTAACATCAAATGATGTCGGAGACGTTGATACCGGTGCGAATGACTTACAAAACTTTCCCTTCATTGATATTGTTGCATCAGGGAGTACAAGGGTAATCGGAAGATTCTTTAGCACGCCTAACAGAACCTTTCGTCTCGAATTTTTTAACAACCCAACGGTAGACACTTCTGGATATGGTGAAGGACAGATTTACATAGGAGCAATCAATGTAATTACAGACGCAAATGGTCGTGCTGATTTTGATAATACTTTTACATATAATTCTCCGATTGGAAGTTACGTTACATCAACTGCAACAGATTTAACCACACTTAACACTTCAGAGTTTTCTTTCGCTGTTCGAGTTCAGGGAACAACAGCAGCAACAGTTTCAGTTTCAGGAAGAGTTACGACAGCGCAAGGCAGAGGCATTAGAAGCGTAGTCGTTACAATGACTGATTCAAATGGCAATACCAGGATAGCACGGACAACGAGTTTTGGTTATTACCGATTTGAAGAAGTTGCGGCAGGCGAAACTTATATCTTTATGGTAACGGGTAAACGCTTGTCTTTCGGACAGAACACTCAAGTTCATTCGATAATGGAAGATACAAACAATATAAATTTCGTTGCCAGTGAGCAATCAGTGTTTTCGGTGAATTAGTCAATGCGGCAAGCTGATTGAAAAACAAATAATAATTGTCGAAGGCGTGTGTACAATTGTACCCAGATCGAAGTAGCTGATCCGCGATTGAAGGACAATTATTGATTCGATTCGAAACAACTAAAAATGACCTTTCTGGGCCGTCTTAGGTGGACATTCCGGTGGACACGATAAAGGCAAGCATTTCAGCTTGCCTTTTCTATTTCGTAAAGTACTGTATTTATTGATGTTAGATTAGTACACCCGGCATGATTCGAACATGCGACCCCTTGATTCGTAGTCAAGTACTCTATCCAGCTGAGCTACGGGTGCGTAAATGCGAATTACTAGACTACAAACCAAAAGCTGTTGTGTCAAGTTTTAGGCTTGATCTAATGATCTTTGGTCGCGAAAGCCTTTGGATCGTTATATTGTTCTACAGGAGACCGAAATAAACAAAGTTCAGCAGCCGCTCAAATTACTTTATCTTGCAAAATAGCCCTGACGCGAACGGGTAATAAGTTCCGGGTTCGAGACTTCGATCTTTATAGCTCGCCACTTTCCGTCCCGTTTATCGTTAGTCGGTTGGTATTCGACCGTGTAAAGAGTTCTCAAGTCGGCGGCAACTAAAGCGTAGAGCGTCCCCATTTGCTCAAGCCGGTTGATAGTATTGAGCGTCCCGCCGGTGCGGTCAGCAATTATCTGCAGCCGCGACCGGGCGGCTTTGAACATTGCGATCTGCCTCGGCGTCGGATCGGCTAATCTGGCCGGATCACCCGTAGGCAGCGCGAGCGGATAGATCGTTACGCCTTCGACGTCGGCGCGGTTTAATATGCGATTCAGCGTTTCACTTGATTCAGGATTTATTGCGGCCGGGATCTGAGCGTCGCTTAATCCGGCCAAACGTTTGCGGTCGTCGTTCTGGAGGTCAGTATCAATGCCATCGGACAAAACAACTATTGCTTTTCGCCGGCTGCCCTCTTTCGAAAGTTTTTGGAGCGAGAACTGCAGAGCTTTGTAAAGATCGGTATCGCCGCCTCCGTTTGCGACTGAAATCGAGTGAGCAGCCGTACGGCGGTTTGTTGTGAAGTCGTTCAACAAATTCACTTTGCTGTAAAATTCGACAACCGCGACGCGATCGTCCGGTGCAAGTGCGTCAAGAAAACGCGACGCCGATAGTTGGATATTCTGCCGGAAGCTTCGTGTAGAGCCGCTCATGTCAAGCAGCATCACAACGCTGAACGGTGCAGTTGTAGTCTCGAATTTGGAAATATCCTGCTTTACACCGTCTTCAAACAACGAAAATTTTTCCTTGTCCAGGCTCGTGATCGGGCGGCCTCGGCCGTCGACCACACCTATGTTTACCCGAACAATAGCTGAATCAACTCTGATAGGATCGTCTTGTGCTTGAAGGCTCGTAAAACCGAAATATACAAAGATTGTTAATAAAAAAGCTTTTGGGCCAAACATTATGTAATTCTAACAATCAGACGCTAGTTTTAGAAATGCAGTTGCTTTTGGTTTGGTTCAAAAAACCTTAACATTTGTGTGTTTATGGTTTATAATAAAACTGCTCTCTTTATCAGGGGCAATTTCAAAATTAGGCAATAGTCAAGTTGGAGATTATAGACAATGTTCTATAAGCCGAAGTTCTGCTGCAACTGCGGCGAGAAGATCGAGAGAATCGACTGGACGCCGCTGACCAGCAGGCGCTTTTGTGAATTTTGCGCTGTCGAGAATAAGGAGCATGATCTGATTCCTAAAGCTTTTATTGCAATCGCAGTTGCTTTCGGGCTTTACGGTTTCGGGGCTTCTTTGAAAACAGTAAACATCGATTCCACTGGCCCTCGGATGCAGAGCAGTCAAATATCAAAACCTGCGAAAAATTTTGTCCCGAATGTGTCACGCCCGGCCGTTGACGCAAATACGCGTAGCGAAACAAATTCAAAGGCCCAAATTCAGGTGAGAGTGTCGGACATAACATCCGCCGGCGGATCATCAGCAAATCCTGCACCTATAAAGCAACTCCGCCATTATAAGCCATCAGACGGGCCGGTATATTTTTGCGGCGCTATGACAAAAAAAGGAACTCCATGTTCCCGTAAGGTCAAATCAAAAGGGCGATGCTGGCAGCATTCACTTCAATCATCCACAGCGGTCTCAACGGAAAATTAATTTTGGTTTTTTGAGTCTAAAACCGTTCGATGCACAAAGCGCGTTTTTTTTCTTTTTTTCACTGAAGTATTTCCCTGCAATGTTGATGTTTGGAGATATTTGTTAGAAAATAAGTAATCGTTGACTCTTTTCACCTCAGAATTAAAACTCGAAACAAATGAAAGCTTTAGCGCAAAACACTTTAATCCAGAACCGCTATCTTATAGTTCAACTCATCGGTAAGGGTGGAATGGGCGAAGTCTATTTAGCAGTCGATCAGCGGCTAGGCAGTGCGGTCGCATTGAAACGTACGTTTTTTGCAGGCGATGAGATGCTCGGAAATGCTTTTGAGCGCGAGGCCAGGACTTTGGCCCGAATGCGCCATCCGGTTCTTCCGAAGGTGAGCGATCATTTCGGCGAAGGCGACGAGCAGTATTTGGTGATGGAGCATATTTCGGGCGACGACCTGGCGAAGCGTCTTGAGATTGCTCAAAAACCTTTTCCGGCCAGTTGGGTTCTTTTTTGGGCGGATCAGCTGTTGGATGCACTTTCATACCTGCACTCACACGAGCCGCAGATAATCCACCGCGACATAAAGCCGCAGAATTTAAAGCTGACCGACGAAAATTATATTATTTTACTGGATTTCGGCCTGTCGAAAACCTCGACCGGCCAGACGAATATCAAACAGTCCGGAAGCACCGGCAGCGTTGTCGGATACACGCCCCATTACGCTCCGATGGAGCAAATCCGGGGAATCGGGACGAGCGCCCGCAGCGACCTTTACTCTCTTTCGGCTACTCTTTATCAATTACTGACAAATACAATTCCTTCAGATGCGCTGTCGCGTGCCGATTCGATGTTGAACGGTATGCCCGACCCGATCCAGCCTATTTCCGTGATCAATCCGGAAATTCCTAAAAGTGTTTCGGATGTGATTTTGAAAGGAATGGAAGTGAGCCAGGAGAAGCGGTTTGCAAATGCACGCGAGATGCAAAAAATTCTCCGCAAGGCATTTACCGAAATGCAGGACGGTGCGGGGACGGAATCTGCCGCATATGATGTTCAGGAGCGGCAGAGGGCGGCAATCGACCAGCCACTTGCATCGTCCTTAGCGCAAACTGAAGTATTAGTACCTGACCGGGTTAGCCAGCCTGTTTCCGGCGCCTCGCCATCACCTGATTCGGGAGATTTTGCCGGGAACAGCAGTGGTGAACCGGATTTCGATGCGACTATCGCCAACGATTCAGTAATTGAAGGAGCTTCGGTGCGACAGGCAGATGTAAAAACCGAGGTATTCCTTGCCGGCAGCATTCCTCTTCCGCCGCCGCCGGAGCAATATTCCGGACATTTAAGTAAGCCGCAGGAACTGATTGAAGGCCACTCATTGAGCGGCGGTTTTGACTCCGGCGATGATAAAATCCATCCACCCGAAAATGAACAACATATATCACTGCAGGATGATGCCGAGAATGGGTTTTCTGTCGACGAACAGGTTACGAAGGAATCTTACGGAGCTTCCACTTCGTCCCGGGATGCTTTTTCAACAGTCACATCACCTTACTTAGAAACACAGGCAGTAGAAGCTGAACGTGAGGAGGCCGTTTCTCCTCTGAGCCGGCAAGCAGCAGTTTCGCGGCCACAAAAAAAGAAATCTTCCGGCGGAGTATTTGCCGTGGTCGGCGGCGGTTTTGCAGCACTGTTGATTCTCGGGGCTTTCGCTGCCGGCGGCGGCTGGTATTATTACTCGAATTTTTACGCTGCTGACAACGATGCCGCCCCTGTACCATCGCCCGAGATGAGCGTTGAATTTACTCCTTCTCCCGAGCAGACACTTGAGGAAGTTTTCAGTTCAAATAGTCTGGAGAATTCCAACTCGGAATACACTACCGGATCGAACACAAACTCAAATGCCGGAGAAGATATAACGGTCGTGCCGGCTCCGGTTCTGCCGCCTGCTACTGGGACGGCCCCAAGATCGACACCGCAGGCGACAGTAAGAAACGTTCCGTCCAGACCTGTTACGGCACCTGAAAAAGCAACGCCCAGGCCTACACCGAAACCGACGGTCGACAGAACAAAAATTCTTCAGTAATCAGGAGATATTGGATGATGACGCGAAAGATTTTTCAAACATTTACGGCCTGCGGGTTTTTATTCGCCGCCTTCTTAGTTTTTTCGATCCAAATCGAGGCGCAATCGAAAAACGATCAAAAGCGGGCACAGCAACTTGTCGTACAGGGTGATAAAGCATTCAGACAGAAGAATTATCGGGTTGCCCTCGATCATTATAGCCAGGCTGTGGCCCTCGTTCCGGTAAATCCGTCAGCCCATTTTTGGAAAGGCCTAACCCATTATTATCTTAACGAGAGCGAACCGGCTCTTTCTGAATTCGATTTGGCGCTGCAGCAGGGCCACAAAAAGCCTCTGGATGTTTACCAGATTCGATGGCGTCTTAATTTTGTGAAAAAAGATTATGATGCTGCTTTGGAAGATATAAAACGAGGGGCGGCACTCGATCCGAACAACGGCGATTTTCTTGCCGCCCGGGCCGATATAATGCTGGCCAAAGGTGACAATAAGGAAGCTTTCGAAGCATATCAAAAAGCTGTCCTGAAATCTCCGAATAACGCCGAGCTCTATTATAACCTTGCGAAAGTGAATTATAACCTCGGCGATAACGAGAGACAGGCGGCGGCAGCCGAAGATGCTATCCAAAAACGGACCCAGAATCTGGCTGATGCATATAGATTATTAGCCGATGCACGACAGAAGCAGCGGCGATTTCCGGAAGCAATCGACGCTTATAAAAAAACTCTGTCAGCTAATCCCCAAAATTACGAAGCCTATAGAAATCTTGCCGAGATTTATCGAAGCGAGAACCGAATCGACGAGGCAATCGATATTTCCAAACGCGGACTCGTACAATTTGCCAATGACGGGCATATCTACACAGATCTTAGCTGGTATTACAGCCTTGCCGGCCGGAATAACGATGCGATCCAGGCGGCACTTGCGGGCACCAGGCTTTTGCCTGGTCAGCCCATGGCTTTTACCAATCTTTGCCGGGCATATAACGATGCGAACAAGCTGGATCTGGCTATGAATGCATGCAGGACCTCTTTGCGGCTCAACCCGAACGACGGCGAAACAAATTTTTATCTCGGCCGTGCTCACGATCTGGCTGGAAAATCAACGGAGGCTACTAATTTTTACAAGCAGGCTGTAACCGGCCTGATTTCTTTCACCGAAAAAAATCCATATTCTTCGGATGGGTTTTATCTTTTGGGAAATGCTTACTTTGCCGATAACCAACGCGAAAAAGCTATTTCGGCGTATAAAAAATGTCTCGAGCTGAACCCGCGTTTTGCGAGAGCGAGATATAATATCGGCTTTATTCAGGTGCTTGAAAAGAACAAGTCTGCCGCAATGGAACAGTATAACAGCTTGCTTATCATGGACAAGGCTCTCGCAGGTAAGCTCAAATCCGAGATCGATAAATTATAACTTCAGTTTTAATTTTGAAATGCGCGGTGAATTTTGATTGATTCTGCCCGCGCTTTTCTATTTTCCGACAATTCTGCCCAGAAAATCGAATGAATTTCCCAAAAGGAAACGGCTCAAATTCGGCTGGTCGTGCGAGCGGTCGTAACCGACCAGCTCAACGTATGCACGGCCCCTTATTTTGTTATTCGCCGCTTTCCCCGAAATTTTGCAAGCTCCTTCCCAGTAAACGATCATCGTCGTGCCACGGGTGTCCAATTCCTGATTTTCGATCACCGGCGTTACGTCGAGTTCGATCTCCAATTTGGGAACCGTGATCGTCCAGCCGCTTGGATATTCGGCGCCGCTATCCGGGCTCTTCCAGGATCCGGTCGGTGCGACTGTGAAATCTTCGCTGCTCAGGATAGTCACCGCTCCCGTTTCGTCGCAAAATGAGCCGCTGGAATAAAGTGATATTTCGCCGGCGCCGTTTCGAAGCTGATAACACATCAGCTCGCAATTATTATCCAATTGAATCGAAAACCAATCCCAGCCTTTTTGGTTTTCAGTCGGCGTCCATGTCCCGAATTCCCGATCCATCCAGGCCGACCCAGTGAAATGTTCAATTTGACCGTTATGGATAATGTCGCCTTCCATCGCCATTCTCGTGTATGAAAAATATCTCGAAGCTTCGCCTTTGTCTTTGAAGGAAACTCCGTTTTGTCCATTGAGCACAACGTCCTTTAACGGATTTAATGAAGCTTCAAATACGAGGTCGCTGTCGATCGTTGAGCGCAGGATATGCATTTTGTTCGCCTCACGGACAGACCAATCTCCTAAACGAAGGTGAAAATGTTTTTCGCTTGCCGAGGCGGGATACTCGAAAGGCCCGTTTGCGCTTTTACGGTGAGAAAATCTAAATGATTTATCGTCGTGCCGTGTGATCGCGAAATGCGCAAAATAATAGGGGTTTCCGAAAAGCCTCAATGGAACCACGGAAAATTTGTCCAAGTCTGTACGCCGCTTGAAGAAAACAAGCTCGAACCCGAAACGCCACCCGGACATGGTTTCGGCATGGCCCGTGTAGTACCACCATTCGGTTTGAACATTCCGGTGCGCGGCGAGGTCGCGGGGAAGAATTACCGGATCGTGCTCCGTACCGTCCCGTAAATCATCCGCCTTACCTTTTACTGTGTCGGTAAGAACCTCGAAAAACTTAGAGGCGTTTTTCTGAGCATCTTCAATAAAAGTTTCGTAATACTGAGGATCAATCATTTGTGCATATGTCCTGAAAGAATTTTTGTAACCTTACTTTGATTCTATCCGAACTAGCGCAAATTGTCAGAACCGCAAGCGGTAGCGACCGAATTCTTCACACACGACAATAAGAACCCGGTCGCTATCGCTTGTGGTTCTAACACCTCAGCCGAAATAAATTGATTGAATGCTAATAAAGGTTGGTATCTATATTAACGCTCTGAATTTTCAAAACTACTCTTATTGTCGCGGAACGTCTGTCGAAATCAGCGGGCACAAAAGCTGCGGACGAAGAGTCCGATTCAAGAGCTTTTTCCAGGTTGGGGATGGCATTTCGATCAGATGATGGCTCGACGACTTCAGTGATCTGCGCAACACCGTTGCCGAAAACGTCGGCAACTACGACGACTTCGTCATCAATGGTGTTAACGTGATCAAGCGATTCGGTCCAGGCGACTAACGCTCCCTGGGGATTTATGCTCGGAGATTCACCGCCGACAGCCGACCGGGAATTTGCATATTCCAGCGGGGTTAAATTAATGGGGTCGGATGCGACTTTAGCAAGCAGGACGGTCGAATTCGAGCGCGGAATGCCTGACGTCCCTAATGCCGGCGGATTGATCTCGGCGGAGAGAACAAGCCAAAGGAGCGAAAAGCCGACAATAAGGGAAGTCATCGCTCCGACCGCATAAGGCATAAGCCATACATCGAGCCACTTTCGACGATCGTCGACAAGTTGGAAAGTAGGGGCTGCCATACCCGAAACCAGCCGGCTTGCAATTAAAGCCCGAAGGGAATTCAGAGCATTCGCGGGCAGTTCGCGCCGGGAAACCGAACGCAGCCTGTTCCGCAATTCCTGAATTTCAGCGAGTTTCTGACGGCATAAAGGACAAGTATCGAGATGGCTCTGCAGCGTGGCACGCTCTTCCGAAGATAAGATATCGTCGAAATAGACCGGCAGATTAAGTTGTAAATCCTGGCACTTCATAAAGGTATTCAGTAGTCAGTTATCAGTAGTCAGTTGTCGGTTTTCAGAAAGAAATAATTAACACTTAACCACACAAAAAACTGACCACTGACAACTGACATCTGTTCGAGTGAATGACTGGCTGACCCCGGCTGTTCTCTGCACACAGAAAACAACGTTTTGTCATTTGAAAGTCGCGGACGATGTTCCGAATCCGGTAAATTTTGTAGATGTTGCTGGTCTATTATCAAATAAATACCGGGAAACATGATCCAGAACCCGCAGCCGATATTCGTTCTCTTCGACATGGTTTGGCACCGATTTGTCTTGTCTTCAAAGATAAAACCGGGGCGAGACAATCATTCATTCAATTTTCAAAAATCCTTCAACTTCCGCCGCAGCTCTTCGCGGCCGCGGGCGATACGCGATTTGACAGTACCGATATTAATATCCAGCGCAGCGGAAATCTCTTCATAACTCATGCCTTCGATGTCGCACAAAACAATCGCCTCGCGAAAGATCTCAGGCAGTTCGATCAAAGCGTTCGTAAGCGCCTTTTCCCGTTCCCGGAACATTGCCGATTCTTCTGGGCTATCCGAATTATCGGCGATCGCCTCGTAAAGCGGAATCTCACTGCTTCCAAACGGAGCGTCCAGCGAAATCGTCCTGTCACGCTTGCGGCGTTTCCACCAGCGGAAACGATTGCGGGAATGGTTTACCGCAATGCGGAATAGCCACGTTTTCAATTCCGAATCGCCGCGAAACGACTTGATGGCCGTCAAAGCACTGAGAAAAGTTTCCTGTGTCAGATCGCCCGCCTCTTCCGCATTTTCAGTTAATCTGAAAAGCAACGCGTAAATATCGGCCGAGTATCGCGTTATCAGGACATCGAATGCATCGCCGTCGCCTGTTTTTAGTTTGTCAATGAACCCGGCTTCCACGGATCCATACGCGGACGAGACCTGTGCCGCCGCAACGACATCATTTGGATCTCCGTCGTCAAATACAATTGACTTGCTGAAGAACATTTCCCGCCCCTCGCGTTTCCCCGTACCGGAAAATTTCAAATTGGCCATCCGCATTTGCCGCGAACACTATTATTAGACACCGTTTTCATCAGAATGTTCCCGAGAATAAAAAATATTTTCAAATCGAAATCAATTTGTCTTATTTTTTTCCTGTTCCTCTTATTCTGAGGTTAACTCTTACTCCTGATCCGACCTTAGCTTCAGCGAAAAGAAGAAAGAAATTGACCCCGGAACTAGACGAACAAGAACAAGAGGATTTATCAAAAAATAATGTTCGTATATCAACCCCTTTCTTACATCAACAGAGCATGTGCTTTTAACCTTTGTCCTTATAGATATTTGCTCTCACATGCTTTTTAGGTTAAATTAACTCTTTTGGAAAACACTCCGCTTTCCAATTATACAACGATAGAGCAAATCTAAATTGCAGTATTTTTAATTTTAAAATGGCTAGAAAAAAAAGGAATGTCGTAACGACCACAGCACCGGTAATTGAAGCAAAGGACAAGCGGCCGTATCAGGATTCGTTTCAGCATGATTTCGGCAAGAGAGTCGAGGACGTCGGTAAAAAGTTCGAAGGGCAGGGAAAGAACATCCTGTACGGGCTGGCGGCGCTGGCCGTTTTAGGAATAATCGTCTGGATCGTTTTTTCCTGGACCCAGCGTTCTAATGCGGCTGCGCAGGCCGCTTTGGGGAAAGCAATAGAGACTTCACAAGGGGAAGTGTCGGATGTGGCCCCGCAGGCCGGCTCGACCGCAAAAACATTCAAAAGCAGAAAAGAACGTGCTGAAGCTGCAATCGCAGAATTTCAAGTTGTTGCCGACAAATACAGCGGTGATATAGGTGATAAGGCGAAGTATTTTATCGCCGTAAACCGCCTGGCGATCGATCGCCCGGCCGCAATTCTCGAGCTCGAAGCTATTTCCGGGTCTAATGATGAAACCGGCAAGCTGGCTAAATTTGCTCTCGCGCAGACTCGCGTGGACGACGGAAGGCCCGACGAAGCCGCAGCGCTTTATCAGGAATTAGCGGCATTGGGAGATCCGATAATTGCTAAAGACACGATCAATTTTGAATTAGCAAAGATTTACGAAAAACAGGGAAAGAAGCAGGAAGCCGTTGATCTTCTGTTCGGGATCGTTAAACCTGCAAGCGAGGCGAAGGACCTGGACGGTATTCCGGTTCCGCTTTCCGCAACAGTTAGAAGCGCGCTGGAGAAGCTGAAACAGCTCGATCCTGAAAAAGCAAAGGAGCTTCCCGAAGCCGTACCTGATGCACCGCCCGCCGGTTTTCCTGCGGGTATGTAAATGCACGCAAGTTGAGAAATTCGGCCGTATTCGTTATATGTTGTAATTACGAAATATAACAACGGGTGGACGATTAACGTGAAGCATACTGCACCAACAAAAATATCCGGGATTTCCCAAACCGGGACTTCTGTAAACCCGCTGCATCTTTTGCAAAAAGCCGTTTCAATCCGTGTTCCGCTGAACAGTTATCTGGTCGCAGTCTTTCTTGGGACATTTTTCTCGGCACTGGCTATTTATCTCGAATGGAATTCATTAGGATATCTGCTTCTCGGTTTTTTCGCTCTATTTATTCCGATAACTGCACTTACCGATCGCCTGCTTTTTGATGGAAAGCGGGTTTATCGAACAGGTATTCTCCCGAAAATCTGGGCATATATTAATAAATCGCGGATTAGCTTGAAAATAAGCTCCGTCGAGCAGGTTGAGACGCAGGCGACGCGTATGTTAAAACGCGGCGGCAAAGTGCATTACCGCTATAAAACGACAATCCGCGGCAAAAGTGTCTCATTCAATTTTGCATCGGGCGGCGAAGATTACAGGAATATGATCAGGACTATTTTTCCAATGATTTCGGAAAATATTCTTGACAATCGCTCGATCGAGCTTCGCGATTATATTTCCGAGCCGAAACAAACTCTGATAAACGCATCGCTGGAGAATATCCCGCCGGCAGACGTGCTCGAAAATTCCTTTCGCGAGCTTCAAATAAAATCAAGGCGAGAAAACGTAAGCGATGCCGGCAACGACGGGCGTAGCATCGAGGAAAGAGTACTGGGATTAAGGCGTCTTGCGAACGAGTTAAGGCTTTCAGGATCTCTTTTACAGTCACTCGAAACCTTTCGACGCGCGGCGCTCCTGAAGCCGGCGGATGCATGGCTGCTCTTCGATTTTGCGCGCTGTTTGCAGTCTTTCGCCGGCTCGGAACGTAACGGCAAGCTTGAGCGAAAAGCCGTTGCTATGATGCGGTTGTCGGAAAAAAGGGCCGGAAACGATGGCGATCTTTTGGTTCGTTTGGGCGAAAACTATTTTCAGATCGGCGAGTGGCAGCGAGCAGGGATTGTGTTTCAAAAAGCAGTGGAAGCCGTCGGGGAAACTTTTCGCTCAGTCAAAGGCCTGGCGGAGATCGCTCTTAGGGAAGGTAAAATTGCACACGTAATTCACAATTTTTCGCATGCCAACCGTCTCGCGGAAACACCGGCCCTGCGCCGCTGGAGCAAAGGCGAAGTGGAATATTTTTCGCGTTTGAACGAAAACGACGAATACATGGAAATGGAAGTCAGCCGTGTCAATTTGCTCGATTTGCTCGAAGGCTGGAAAAAAAATACATTGCGGATAGCTTTTATAGGATTTCCCTTAATCGCACTGGGAGTCATATTCGAAGACAATTTGCTTGCAAACGCCGGCTGGATGGTTTCGAGCGTTTCGCTTATGATCTGGACGGCAATGATCCTGATTGGGAAAATGCTCTCGCCGCGAATACCGATAGAATTGTTGGAAGAAGATTAAAAAAAATTGTATACACATCAAAACGGGCGAAGTATTCCGGGTCGGGATGCGCATCGTACTCGATGTGCGTCATCTGTGCCACTTCTGAGTCGCCGTGAATCCGGGAATTACGCCTACAGTCGGAACTGTGATCACTTGCTGAACAATATTGCCGTTATTTTTGGTTGCATCAATTGTGCTTCCATTCCAATTGCCATAGCTGTAATCGAGCTTTAATTTGTCAGTTCCATTCTGAACCGTTCCCAGAGCAATCTGCGTCGGCGGTAATCTCGAATTGAATTGTGTGCTTTCCCATTTGCCGTTGCCAAGCTGCAAGCTCGTAACAACACCTGCAGCGTTGTAGTTAAACGCATCAGCGTAGGTGAAGAAACCATGATTTGCAGTCTTTTTACTCTGAACCATCGATAGATCGCATCGACCTCGCTCGGAAGAACATCAACCAAATTACAATCTGGCCGACTACATACCACCCCGTGATAAATAGCATCATTTGGGGCCCGTTCTTCAAATTCCACGCCACTGCCGTTCCGGGATCGATGTCGAAAAACAATAACGGCCTTAAGAATATGAGTATGTGCCCGTAATGGACTAGCAAGCAGACAACAAAGAAAATCTGCTTTAGGAGTGTATTGGCCCTCGTCGAAAGATATGTTGCAATAAGGACTAATATCCAAGTAAAAAGGGGGCCAACGAAAATATACGTCCCATGTCCCGCGCCTGTAGATCCTATTGCCAGGAAAAAGTATCCTAGCGTATAGACTACCGCAAATCCAAGTTTGTAATACCACTTCATAAACCCAATCCTCTTAATAAACCCAATCCTCCATAACGACGATGGACAACAATACCAGCTCGAAACCTCTTGGTTTATTCTTCACCTAATATTCTTACACTTGTTATAGTTTTTTCTTACGTGGCTTGGGCTTTTTCTGGCGTTGCTCCTCACCGTATCGGGTTACGTAGTACATAATTTCAAGTAGTACCTTCCTCTTTGCGTCTCGGCCGTCAGTTTTTGCCCATTGCCTTAACTTGTCGTTAATATGCTTGTCATCTAGTGGAACAGGATTTCTGAATCCACCGAATCTTCTGTTTGCCGCAAGCCGGTTTCTTATCTGAATTAATTTTCCCAGTGTATCTCCGAGTCCATTTCTGTATTTATTGAGTTCCAAAGCAAGCTCGTCACGCCTCTCCGACGTGGTGAAATGGTAATTTACTCGATTGGAATAGCCTAGATCCGAGTTCCATTCAAATGCTCGTAGCCCTGATGTAGGATCGTAGAGCCATTGGTTAGCTTTCCCAATAATATTTCCTTCCTCCTCGGAAAATCCAGCTACATAAGCCACGGCGGCAGTCAGGTCTCGGTGAACTTCTTCGTC
>JACDAY010000102.1 GCA_013695195.1 Blastocatellia bacterium
CGTTTCCGGTCGTTACAAATCTTTTCGGGACGAACAAACGAATCGATCTCGCCTTCGGGCAAAAACCGAAGGATCTCGTAAAACGCGCAGTGGAGATGGCCGAACTGTTACTGCCGCCGAAGCCTAAAAAACTTTGGCAATATCGGGATATGGCATTTTCGGCCTTGAAGCTCGGCACAAAAAAAGTGCGAATCGCTCCTGTTCTTGAATCCTGGCAATATCCCGCAGATCTTGAACAAATTCCGTTCCTGCAGCTTTGGCACGAGGACGGTGGTCATTTCAATACGCTGCCGCTTGTCTATACGGAAAGCCCGGTAACAGGCAAGCACAATCTCGGCATTTACCGGATGCAGCGGTATGACGAGGGCACGACCGGAATGCACTGGCAGATCGGCAAAGGCGGCGGTTTTCATTATTTTGAGGCCGAGCAGCAAAACGAATCCTTGCCGGTAACCGTTTTTCTAGGCGGCGCTCCGGCGATGATATTGGCCGCGGTCGCTCCTTTGCCCGAAGATGTGCCGGAGCTTATGCTGGCGTCTTTGCTTGCAGATTCCAAGATTGAAATGGTCGAAAATCCGCTTTCAAAACAACATTTATTGACAAGGAATGGCGGAAGGATCAAAACGGTTGAAAGTCCGCTCAAATATCATCGTCTGATTGCCGAAGCTGAATTTGCTATTTGCGGCAGAGTCCAACCGAACACTCGCAAGCCCGAAGGCCCGTTCGGCGATCATTATGGTTATTATTCTCTTCAGCACGATTATCCTGTCTTTCAGGCCGAGGCAGTTTTTCATCGCAAAGACGCCATTTACCCGGCGACCGTTGTAGGCAAGCCGCGACAGGAAGATTTTTATATAGGCGATTATTTGCAGGAATTGCTATCACCGCTGTTTCCGGTGGTAATGCCTGCTGTTCGGGATTTGTGGAGTTATGGCGAGACAGGTTTTCATTCGCTGGCTGCCGCCGTCGTCCGTGAGCGATATGGAAGGGAAGCGTTGTCAGCTGGTTTCCGAATCCTGGGCGAAGGCCAGCTTGCTTTGACTAAATTTCTTCTTTTGACCGACAAGCCGCAGGACCTGCGCGATTTCAGATCACTTTTTGAGCATATGCTCGCCCGCGTCGAATGGCAGCGCGATTTTTTTATTTTTAGCCAAACAGCATTTGATACGCTCGATTACGCAAGCGGAAAGGTCAACCACGGCAGCAAAGCGATACTGATGGGTTTGGGTGAGGCAAAAAGGGAACTCGCCCATGACTTTCGCGGCGAGCTTCCGGCCGGGATCAAGCATGCGGAAGTATTTTGCAGCGGGTGTGTCGTCATCGAAGGCGATTCCTATGAAAACGAGAAAGAATTAGGCGAGCGAATCGCAAAGTCCGGCAGATTCGATGATTGGCAGGTTGTCGTTATTCACGATAACGCCGAATATGCCAAATCTGTCGATAAATTCCTTTGGGCAACATGGACGCGATTCAACCCCGCTGCCGATATTTTTGCGAAAGAGATAACGCTAAAAAATAATCATATCGGATACACCGCTCCGATTGTTATTGACGCGCGGATGAAGCCGTGGTATCCAAAGGAGGTCGAACCGCGAGACGATATTGTAAAACTCGTCGACGAAAAGTGGAACGATTATTTCTCTAAAACGTTATCTAATTATAGAAGTAATTAAGTCAATTTTTCCTTGCGGGCTTTGTGAAAAACTTCTTGATCTCTGTGTTTAAAGAAAAGGATTTAACACAAAGTTCACGAAGGGAAGACACAGAGTTCACGAAGGAAGAAGCGGTGCAAATCTACTTTGTACTTTTGAATCTTATTAACTAATGATGAAAATATGGTTAAAACGCATCGGCATGGCGCTGCTTTCGCTAATAATTTTAATATTGCTTTCCGCCGCTTACGCTTATTTCATAGAGCCGAGACGGTTTGTCGTCGTTGAAGAAACGCTTTTGATCCCGAACTGGAGCCCGAGCCTCAACGGGTTTCGCGTCGTTGCCCTTTCGGATATTCACGGCGGCTCGAATCATGTTCCCGAAGAGCGTTTGCGAGAGGTCGTCGAAAAAGCAAACGCTCAAAACGCCGATCTTATCGTGCTTCTCGGCGATTATGTTTCGGAAGCTAGATGGGAAAAAGGCGCGCTGCAAAGGCCCGAAGGAACTGATCGCACGGAACTTAAAATGCCGGTCGCGAAGATTGCGGATAATTTGCGCGGATTTAGGGCGAAATATGGCGTTTTCGCTGTCATCGGCAATCACGATTGGTATCATAACGATAAAAAAGTACATGCCGAGCTGGAACGCGTCGGAATAACGGTTCTGGAAAACGAAACCGCTGAAATTCAGGCCGGCGATGAGATAGTAAGCGTTTGGGGCATCGAAGATTATTGGAAAAAGCGCCGTGTTCCGACGGATGCTTATAATGCATTGGCCGGGAAACAAAACATAATCGCGATCACGCACAATCCCGATGCGCTTCTCAAAACGCCGGACGGCATCTCAATAATGTTTGCCGGACATTCACACGGCGGCCAGGTAAATCTGCCATTCTATGGGCCGATTCCCATTGTCAACGACGAGCGTTTTATGGACGGGCTTGCTGTGGTGGACGGCAAGCATGTCTACATCACGAGCGGTGTCGGCACTAGTGTCATTTCGTTTCGATTTCGAGTGCCGCCGGAGATCGCCGTTATTACCCTAAACGCTAAATGAAACAGTATATCGAGAAGATTATTTATGCGTTCTCGCTTATATTCATCGCGTGTCTTGCCTACGCATATTTTATCGAACCAAATAGACTTGTCGTAAACCGGCGTGAAATAAAGATAAACGATTGGAACCGCGCCTTCGACGGCCTCAGGATCGCCGCTATTGCCGATATTCACGGCGGCTCGAACGGCGTAACTGAGGAAAAGCTGCGCCGGATCGTCGAAATAACTAACGCTGAGAACCCGGATGTCATCGTGCTTCTCGGCGATTATGCCTCCTACGATGCAATAGCAACGGAGATACAAATGCCGGTAAAAACTATTGCCGAAAATCTTCGCGGGCTAACGGCAAAATATGGAGTTTTTGTTATATTAGGCAATCACGACGGCCGGTTGGGTGATAAGACAGTTACTGGTGCATTCCGGAGCGCTGGATTCAGAGTGTTGATCAACGAGATAGCAACTATCGAGAAAGACGGCCAGCAACTTAGGATTCTGGGCGTCGAGGATCATATGCGGATTACTAGTTGGCAAAAATTTTATAGAGATTTCAAGTCGGCCACGGCCGGATCAGACACAAAGGGCAATCTGATCGTGCTTGAACACAGCCCGGACATTTTAACGACGATTCTAGGCGATCCAGCTATCGCCGCCGAAATCGATCTGGTGCTTGCGGCCCACACGCACGGAGGTCAAATTTGGCTTCCCATCCTCGGTGCGCCGATTGTTCCCTCGTCTTACGGGCAAAAATATACAGCCGGGCATTTTAACGAAGGCGGCGTCGATATGTTTGTAACCAGCGGAATCGGGACCAGCATCCTGCCGTTTCGCTTTATGGTCCCGCCGGAGATTGCGCTTCTGACGATTCGGTTGGAGTGATTCTTTCTTTCGCCGATGAAAAAGGTCAGAAATAAGAATTAATTACCGAAAACAAGAAGAACAAAACGGAATAAGATGAACAAGAAACCGAAAATAAAGCCGGCGGATGTTTTTAAAATTCTTGAGTATTAGCGACTCTGTGTTGAGCCTTATCTCAGCATCCCTTTCAATCTTTCAATGCTGCCGTCGTTCTTTGCGGGTCTCAATCCCAGTATTTTGCACATCAACTCGTATACGTGAATATTCTCGAAAGGCTTGGTCATTTTCCGTTTTTTGAACGCTAGCCCGTGCCCGACGAATATGGCCCGCATTGATGCTAATTGATTGTCGTAGCCGTGTGCTCCACGAATTTTATTGAAATCCACACGTTTTTTCTGGGCTTCGTAACGCTCGCGGCTTGTCATAAACCAGCCTTCGTCGGCCGAGCAGACGATCGGAGAAATTCTCGGGCTTACGCGATAATGCAGCCGCTCGGGAATTTCGCTTTTTCGCCAGCAGGTCACATGCTGGATCGATTTCAAACCGGCCATAATTTCATTCTCCGGGCCGCTCATGTCAGAACTACCTGCGTAAGCGGTTGGCGGAGCGCCGATTTTTGGAAAAATCTGCCAAATCTCGCCAGTCATCAAGACGCGTTCGGTCTGGTTGTAGTCCAAATAATCGTCCATCACAACGGCATTTCGCTGATCGACGGCTGCCATTCCGTGATCGGATACAATAACAAGATTGACCTTTTTATCGATTCTTCGCGCCTTTAAACCGTCCATGAGACGTTTCATATTCGCATCGACCGTCAGCACCGCCTGTTTTGTTTCTTCGGAATCGGGCGAAAAACCGTGCCCGGCGTCATCGACGTCGCTAAAATAAAGCGTGTAAATCGTCGGGCGCTGCGCCGCAGGCAGATCGAGCCAACCTAAAACCGTATCTACGCGCTCGTTATTCGGTATTTTGCCGTCGTACTGTTTCCAAAAAGTCGGCCGTAATCCGGCGATCTCCGCTTCGGTTCCGGGAAAGAAAAACGCGCCTGCACGCTGATTCTGTTTTTCGGCCGTGACCCAGATCGGCTCGCCGAGCCACCAGCGCGATTTCTGCAACTCTTCGCGCTTTCCAAGCGTAAACGTCGTACCGAAATCCCAGATATTATTTTCGATAATCCCATGATTCTCGGGATAAAGCCCGGTCGCAATTGTGTAATGATTCGGAAACGTCTTGGTCGGAAATGACGGTATCATCCATCTCGCCCGCACGCCTTCGCGAGCGAGTTTGTTCAAAGTCGGCGGTTGAAACTTCTCAAAATAATCGTACCGAAACCCATCGATAGAGATCAGCATCACCGTGGATTTGAGGTCGCTGACAGGTTTCTGCCCGTCCGCCGGTGAGACGAAGAATAAAGTGATCGAAAAGAAAAAAAGGATGCGATATTTTTTCATTGATTCTTATATATACAGAGAAAAATAATTTCTTGCGTCTGTCCCGTGTCCCACTGTCCCACGCACTTTTTTAAACTCAATTTATCGGGAAACAGATGAACTGCAC
>JACDAY010000123.1 GCA_013695195.1 Blastocatellia bacterium
AGGGCGAACTTCTCGGTCTTGTCGGCGAATCCGGCTGCGGCAAATCGATTACCGCGCTTTCCGTTATGAGACTTATCTCGGAGCCGGGAAAGATCGCCGCAGGTTCGATAAAATTCAAAGGCGAGGAACTGACGACCGCTACCTATGAAAGGATGCGGGAGATTCGCGGCAACGATATCGCAATGATCTTTCAGGACCCGATGACGTCGCTGAACCCGGTTTTCACTGTAGGTGAACAGATCGCCGAAGCATTGCGGCTTCATCGGAAACTGGATAAGAAACAGGCTTGGGCGGCGGCTGTCGATGCGATGAGGGAAGTTTCGATCCCGGCGCCCGAACGTCGGGCGGCCGATTATCCGCACCAGCTTTCGGGTGGTATGCGGCAGCGTGTGATGATTGCCATGGCGTTAGCGTGCGATCCGGTGCTACTTATTGCCGACGAGCCGACTACGGCTCTTGATGTAACTATTCAGGCGCAAATTCTCGAGCTTTTAAACGAGCTACGCACGACCAGAAAACTTTCGGTTTTGCTCATTACTCACGATCTCGGCGTCGTCGCGGAAACGGCCGACCGCGTTTGCGTGATGTATACCGGCAAGATCGTCGAAGAATCCGGCGTTGAAGAGCTTTTTATAGACCCAAAACATCCTTATACACGTGGCCTTCTCAAATCGGTGCCGAAGCTGACCGCACATTCCATAGAAAAAGCGGCTAGGCTTCAAACCATAGAAGGCGTCGTGCCGAGTCCTACTGATCTGCCAAAAGGCTGCCATTTTGCGCCTCGCTGCGAATATCGAATGGAGATTTGCACGCGCGGCGAAATACCGCTGTTTGAACTGGAAAATGATGTAAAAGTCCGGTGTGTTCTTTACAATGAGGCACAGAAGTTTGAGATTGCCCGCGAAAGAGTGTTAGCGGAATCGTGAAATGTCGATCAACAGTCTAGATACAATTACAAACGACTTCCTGCTTTGTGTTTCTTTGTGTCTTTCTTTCGTGACCTTTGTGTTAAATCTTTTGGTTTGACACAAAGAACACAAAGTCTTTCACAAAGATCACAAAGGGATTTTGTATACGTTACCGGACATATTTTTATAATGAAACCGATCGCAGTAAAAAAGCCAACGTCCGACCTTGTGCAGGTTCGCAACTTGGTTAAGCATTTTCCTGTCGAAAACTCCGACGATGTCGTACAGGCTGTCGATGATGTTTCGTTTAATATCCTGACCGGCGAGACCCTCGGCCTCGTTGGAGAATCCGGCTGCGGGAAATCAACTGTGGGACGCTGCCTTCTGCGTCTGCATGAGCCGACGAGTGGGGAAGTTTTGTTCGAAGGACAAGACATAATCGGCCTTCCCAACAATGAAATGCAGGCGCTGCGGCGTGAGATGCAGATCATATTTCAAGACCCGTACGCCAGTCTAAACCCGCGTCTAACTATTCTCTCGACCGTTTCGGAGCCTCTCAAGATTCACGGTATTGCGAATAAATCCGAGCGAAAAGAGCGCGTCGCCGATCTATTAACAAAAGTCGGCCTCGACCCGGCGTATATGCACCGTTATCCGCACGAATTTTCCGGCGGACAACGGCAGCGGATCGGCATCGCTCGGGCGCTTGCCTTGAATCCGAAGCTGATCATTTGCGACGAGCCCGTGTCGGCACTAGATGTTTCGGTCCAGGCCCAGGTCGTTAACCTGCTTCAGGATCTGCAGCGGGAATTCGGCCTGACATACCTGTTTATCTCGCACGGCCTGGCCGTTGTTGAGCATATCTCTAATCGCGTTGCGGTTATGTATCTGGGTAAAATCGTCGAGATCGCGGAAGCGAAAGTCCTTTACGAAAACTCGCTTCATCCATATACTCGTGCTTTACTTTCTGCGATCCCGGTTGCCGATCCCAGGCAAAAACGCGAGCGAATAATCCTTCAGGGCGATGTTCCGACTCCGATCAACCCGCCGTCGGGCTGCAGGTTTAGAACCAGGTGTCCGATTGCCATCGATGAATGCGCGCAAGTGATGCCTGAAATGCGGGAAATTTCCGAAGGCCATTTTGCCGCATGCATCAGGATTGACGGTTATGATAAGGCTCCATCGCATGAGCAAACCATTTGAAACAAAGTTTTGCGGAAAGGCGTAAGATCAGTTGATCGAATAAGCTTTATCTACTAAAAATCGAGAGGAAAATATGAATCGTTTGGCTGGAATTATCGTTGCAGTAATCGGTTTGCTCGTTGCCGTTCTAGCAGTTCTGAAAATCATACCGGATCTGACCTGGACCGGTGTTTTTTTGATTTTGCTAGGCGGGTTGATCATAGGCCTTAGTTTCGTGAACAAGCCAGATCCTGAAGACACTCCACGAATGTCCACCGGCGAAACGCTCGCGAATATTTTCTTTTCACCGGCCGAAGTGTTTCAGAATTTGCGCCAACATCCGCGCTGGCTGGCCGCCGTGCTTATCATGTCGGTTCTTTCAGCCATTTTTTTTAGCCTTTTTATGTATCGGCTGGGGCCGGATCGCGTTACGAATTTCGCGATTGACAAGACAAAGGAAATGTCGATCATGAGCGAAGACGCAAGAACACAGGTGGAATCTACTCGGGCAAAAGCTCTGGAAGATAACAAAAATCCGATTTTACGCGTTGGGCAAGCGGTTTCAAGTTTTGCAGGATCGGTAGTTAAGTTTGCGATCCTGGGCGGGATTTTTTTCCTGTTCGCCCTGGCGATGGGGGGCAAAATGAATTATTGGCAGGCGTTTTCCGCCGCTGTTTACGCCGCATTTCCGGTTGCTGTCATTCAATTTGTGCTCAACACGATCATTCTCTTTATAAAAGATCCCATCGATATTCATCCGATCATCGGCCAAACTTCTTTGATTCAGGATAATTTAGGATTTCTGGTCGTTCCAGCGGAAAATCCCGTTTTGTTCACGGTTCTCGGAATGCTCGGTTTGCTTTGGTTTTATTGGATTTGGTTGAATGCAACAGGAATAAAAAACACCGGCGAAAAGGTTAGTTCATCGACTGCGTGGACAGCCGTTCTGACGGTGTATTTCGTTTTGATCGCACTCTTTGCAGTTATGTCGCTGCTTTTTCCGAGTTTTATCAGCTAAAAATCCTGATAATGTTTTTAATGACTTTTCCGACACTCTCAGTTTATAAAACCGTTTATTCATATCTAAGAGCTTCGATGGGATCTAAACGGGCCGCTTTCCATGCCGGCCAGAGGCCAAATATTATTCCGATGCCGACGCTGGCGAAGAAACCGGCCACCGGAGCCCACCACGGGACGTAGGACGGCAAGACAAATTTCACCAGAAGTGTCAGCAGCCAACCTAAAAAAAGCCCGAGCAACCCTCCAAAACCGGTCAACGTCGCGGCTTCGATCAAAAACTGCATGAGAATATCGCTTTTCTTCGCGCCTACCGCTTTTCGAATACCGATTTCGCGGGTCCGTTCGGTTACCGACACAAGCATGATGTTCATCACACCGATGCCGCCGATCATCAGCCCGATAGACGAAATTACGACCATAGCGATTGCGACGCCGGCCGTGATCGATTGAAATTGGTCGATTATGCTAGCGGCTGTTTCCATCTCAAAATTATTCGGCTGCCCAAACTCAACCTGTCGACGGACGCGGAGCAGATCCTGCACATCGTCCTTTGCTTTTTCAAGCATTCCTTCGTTTGCCACTGCAAGAATAAAAAGGCTGTCCGCATACGGCTTCAGTTTCAGGGCCGCGCCCATCGGCATATAAATGACGTTGCTCTGATCGGTATTTCCGCCTCCGCCGCCAAAAAGCTGCTCGCGTTTTTCCAAAACACCGATAATGCGGAATTCCGTCCCACCGATCTCAAGGGTTTCTCCAATAGGCGACTTGTAGGAAAAATAGCTGTCCACAACCGATGATCCGATAAGGCAAACGTCAGAATTCGCATCACTTTCGGATTTCGAGAACCATCGGCCGTCAACAAGAATTTGAACTGTTGTCTTCTCTATTTCAGGCAGGGTGCCTTGTAATTTGACCGCCGTCGATGTCTTGCCGTTTTTTCCGGTCACCATCGTCGCGGCTCCAAAAAGGTTGTTTGACACATCGAGTATTGGGACGGCCGTTTCGATTGACGCCAAATTTTTAATTGCCTCCGCGTCGTCAACGGTCAAAGCCTTGCGCATACGCTCTTCCTGAGATCGTCGTCCATGTGTAAAGCCGGGGTTGAATTTAAAAAGAAAGATCGAACGCGTACCGAAAGATTCCACTTGTTTCTCAACGGCCACATTGATACCGCTGATTATTGAGGAAATCAGCATCACCGTAATCACCCCAACAACTACGCCAAAAATCGTCAAAAACGAGCGCAGTTTATTCGCCCGCATCGTGTCGAGCGCCATCATCAGATTTTCATAAAAGCTGCTGCCAAGGAACTTCAGCATATACAATAGGGTAGCTCCAGCGTTACGATTATTCCGCCCGCAGAGCCTCGATCGGATCGAGCCGTGCAGCCTTCCATGCCGGAAATAAGCCCGCGAGAACTCCGACGACCGCGGATACTCCGATCGAAACAAGGGCAGCGTACCACGGAATTTTTGTTGGAATAAACAACGAACTTATAATAACGCCGATCAACTCGGCGAGAATTAGCCCGATTAAACCTCCGATCGCGGAAAGGGTCGCCGCTTCGTAAAGAAACTGTTTAAGAATGTCTGACTGCCGCGCTCCGAGACTCTTGCGAATGCCGATCTCTTTCGTCCGTTCCGTAACCGAAACAAGCATGATATTCATGATGACGATCGCTCCAACCAGCAAAGCGATAGCCGGAACTGCAAGAATTACAATAAAAGTGGTCCCGAAAAGGCTGTCCCGCAGACCCGCTATCGCGTCCGGCGTAAAGATCGCAAATGTATCTTGTTCGTCGACTGTCAGCTTTCTGCGAATCCGCATCAACGTGCGAGCCTCTTCGACGGCATCCTTGAAAAGATTGTCCGATTTTGCCGTGCCTATAAAATATAGAAAGCGGCTGCCGCGGAATCCGCCGAAATTCGCGCCGAAGGTCTTTATCGGAAGCTGAACAAATGAATCCTGAGGCATACCAAAAATAGTTCCTTTGGCAACCTGGACCCCAATGACGCGATAGGGAATTCCGCTAATATCAATCTCCTGCCCGACGGCGTCGCCGCGCGGAAAAAGTTTGTCCGCGACATCCGCTCCTATAAAAGCTACGCGAACCGAGTTGTTGTTTTCCGCGTCGGTAAAGTATCGACCATCCCGCGTATTAATGTTCTCGATCACTCCGATAACCGGTTCGGCACCGTCAATCTTCACGTTCTCCATGATAACGGTCCCAACCTTAATATCGCGCTGATTGCCGCCTGCTTTCGCGCCCATCTTCTCAATGACCTGCATTCGTGATCGAAGATAGTCGATATCCTCAAAAGTCAATTCCTTATTTCGTCGCTGAGCCTCTGCAAGTTTGTCGGTGTTGCTATAATCTATGAAATTAAAGCGCATTATCGTAAACGAATTTGAGCCGATACCGGCTACTTTTTCGTCAATATATGCGTTAAAACCCTGCAAAAGCGAGAATACGACCATAAAAGCCATGACGCCGATGATCATTCCAATAAGAGTTAGGAACGAACGCAGCTTGTGAGCCCAAATCGCCAACAAAGCGAGTTTTAAGGTTTCACTGAAATTCATCGCGGTTAGATTCTATGAGACAGAGATATGATATGCAACTCATTCGGAAGAGTTTCGCAATCAGCCCGTTTGGCCTTTATACAATTTCCACAGGCTGGCAATATGACTGAATAAAACTATCGGTACGACAATGGACGGGAGCCAGACGAATGGGAAATATGTCACGGCAATATTTGGCTGGTCGAATGCGATCTGCTGCATCGGCGACGGCAAGGCCATAACCGCATTTGTCACGATATTTAGCAATAGCAGGAGTGTGAAAATGTTCCACGCAGTCAGCAGTGCACGGTTTGTACGACCTGCTCGAAACGCAGCCCAGTAAACAATCGGTGCTGTTATCCCGGACAAAATATCGAAATTACGGCCTTCAAATGTCATCGCTTCCGGGACAAGTCCGTTCTGAAAGAGCCAGAGAAGAACGATTTCGACAGGTATACGAATGACATGAAGAAGCGTAAGTGTTTTAAGAGGAAGCCTTTCGATGAAATTTTTGCGGAATAGAATAAAGAAAAGAGCGATTAGAACAATAGCGGGAAGAACACCGAATGCAAATACTCGAGGCGGTACTACATCCATTCTTTGATAAAAACCGCCCAACGCAAGTGTCGCCTGAAAGATCAGCCAGAAAGCGATGAGAGCCGTAAGGATTTTCGACGGAAGCGTATCGAATATCTTTTGGCGTATGGCATAAATCAAAAAACCCACAGTCAGAAATGTGGTTAGGATAAATGTGATTGAGACGTAACCTGGCAGGTTTTCAATCATATTTCCTTGTCATTCATTTTATGCGTTCGTCTTTCTCGATTTGTCCGTCGCGGATGCTGATAATGCGGTGGGCGCGATCGGCGACGTCGTGCTCGTGCGTAACGACAATGATCGTATTGCCTTCGGAATGCAGTTTCTCGAACAGCGTCATGATCTCAGCGCTGGTTTTCGAATCGAGAGCACCCGTAGGCTCGTCCGCGAGGAGAATGGAAGGATGATTGACCAATGCCCTTGCGATTGCAACACGCTGGCGCTGTCCGCCTGAAAGCTCGTTCGGCCGGTGAGTTACGCGATCTCCGAGTTCAACCGATGCAAGAGCAGCTTGTGCCTTTTCGTTCCTTTCACCGGCTCTCATTCCTGCGTAAATAAGCGGCAGCTCGACATTATGCAGGGCAGTTGCACGGGCTAGCAGGTTAAATGTCTGGAAGACAAAACCGATCTCCTTATTGCGAATTCGTGCGAGCTCATCGTCGGTCATTTCGGAGACAAGATTGCCGTTGATCCAGTAATCGCCTTTGCTGGGCGAGTCGAGACAGCCGATCAAATTCATCAATGTCGATTTACCCGAACCCGAAGGGCCGATTATAGCAAGATATTCGCCTTTTTCTACATGAAATGAAACGTCCCGTAATGCATGAAGCTCTTCGACACCCATCTGGTAGGTTTTCCAGATGTTCTGCATCGAGATCAGCGTTTTGGAGGCCGTAGCGGCGCCGTTTTGATCCGGTTCAGACACGCCGTTTTGGTTTTCCATAAATCTATACATATTTTATGTAACGCCAGCGTCTCGCTGGCTGTCCAGCCGCCGGCACAGCAGCGATACTTTAAGATTTATTAGCTGCGTCGCCTTCTTTCTTAACTTGTTTTTTGACGATAGTTTCTTCTTTTAGAGTGTTCAGGATGCGGCTTGGCCCGGTGATGACTTCCTGTCCTTCGGAAAGCCCGGATAGAATCTGAATATCCGACTCGCCCGTGATTCCGGTCTCTACCGCGACGAATTTTGCCTTATTATCTTCAAGAACATAAACGCCCTTTATCGGCTTTGGCTTGTCGGCCGATTGCGGAGCATCCGGCTGAACCGTCTCTCCCGGTGCGGGTTCGGGTTTTTTCTCTATCACCGCCTGCAGCGGTACCGCAATTACATTTTGGGCAGTCTTTGTCGTGATGACCGCTGTCGCACTCATACCGGGACGTAAACCGTTCAGAAATTCCTCTGATAAGTTAACAAGCTGAATCACAACGCGAAACTCCTTTGCTTCCTGGACATTGATATTTGTAGACAGTCCACCGCTTGTCTGCGATTTACCAACGGCAAGCGGCGTTTTTTGTGTAACTTCGCCTTCGAGTTCCTTATCGCCGAAAGCATCGACCTTTATTTTTGCCTTTTGCCCGACCTCAACTTTGTCGATCTCGGTTTCGTCCACTTTTACTTCGACGTTTATCGACGACATATCCGCGATTGTTAGCAAAGCCGTAGTGGACAAGCCTGCGACGGCAAATGTGCCGACCTTTGAAGGAATTTCGGCAATGACGCCGTTTATCGGAGCGACCTGTAAAGTTTTATCTCTTTGATTTCTCTGCCCGCGCAGCACGGCCGACTGTTGATTTGCTCTGGACTGACTGGAATTAACCCCCAGCGACGCCGTCTCGACGCCGCGCCGCGCATCGCGCACGGCAACAGCCTGTTGATTCAGGCGCGCCGTAGCATCCTTGATAGAGATACGCTGCGATTCGAGCCGGGCTCGGGAGGTATTTAGCGAAACGCGGGCATTTTCTACCCGGTCTTTTGCCGAATCGAACTCCTGACGAGCAATAACACCGCTTTCAAGCAATTGCTCGTTTCTTTTCAGTTCCCGGTTGGCGGCATTAAGCTCAACTTGTGCCCGGTCGACTTCAGTTTGCGCGGTAACAACGCCCTGCCGGGCATTATCAATTGCAACCTGCGACACATTCATACCCTGCTGCGCCTGTGAAAGCTGGTTTTGAGCTGCGGTTACCTGGGATTGCGAAACACGAACGTCATCCTGCGCGGATTGAAATGCTGCGAGTTGGGCGTCGGTGCTGGATTCGAGTTGATCCGGGTCTAGCCGGACAAGCGGCTCGCCTTTTGTAACTTTCTGGCCTTCCTTGACGTAAATCTCTTCTATGCGGCCTTGAACTTCACTCGTCAAGTTCATAAACTGAATCGGGCGGATTTCGCCGGAAGATGTAACAGTCGAACGCAATTCGGGCCGTACCTCGACCTTGACCACCGTTACTTCGGGAGTGTCCTTACGGGTGGCAAAAATGCTTGCTATCACGACGATCAATAAAAGAGATGCGACGGAACCGCCGATTATAATCTTTTTCTTACGGCTCAATGCCATATATCTTATTCCCCACTAAAATCGAATTTTCTTTGGCTGCTGAAGATTATCACGCAAAACTAAGACAAAATGTACGTCAAGCCGTTATTACGACATAATTCTTTCCATTGTTTCAAAAAAGTATATACACAACAAACACGATAAAATTTGAATCCAAAACTCAGTTTTTTTGAATGATTTTTCGCAACCTTAGGCTTAGGATTTACGAAAATTGATTTAACAGGTAAAATGCACTTGCTTTATGTAAATCGGCTCATGTTTAATCTGATCGCAAGGTAAAATAAATAGATGATAAAATGCAAATCTTGCGGAAATGAGAATCTGGACGCTTCACAGTATTGCGACGAATGCGGTTCGAAACTGGCCGCCAACGCCAGCAGTAACGGACAGATAATTTCCAGTCCGCGTCCTGAAGTTTCAGGAGGCTTTCGCAGCGCTCAGGTAACGTCGTTTGGAATTCCCCCATTGGTTGAAAACCAGATGATTGAGGATGGGGACAATTTAAATAGTGGATTAAATGAAAGACGGGGAAGCCATGCTCGGTTAATAATCGAGCGAGGCGACTCCGTTGACATGGAATTTTCATTGTCCGCGGAGGAATCCAATATAGGACGGTGGGATGCGGATAATGGCATCTTTCCCGATGTCGATTTAGACGCGCACGACCCTGACGCCAAGATTTCGCGGCGTCATGCACGCATTGTCCGACGGGAAGATGTTTATACTATCGAGGATCTCGGCTCTACTAACGGAACTTTTTTGAACCGTGGCCGACGGCTGATGCCCGGTAATCCGCAAATTTTGAGCGAAGGCGATGAAATAATTGTGGGTAAAACGTTTCTGAGATTTCGTATCAACAAATAAAACTAAAATAAGAGATGACTTGTCAAGAATGCGGCTCCGTGCTCGCCAAAAATGATGTTTTTTGCCCATTTTGCGGTAGGGGTCTGAAGCCCGCGCCTCCTGACGAAAACGAGGCTGATGATTCAATGGCAAGCACTATAATGATTCCACCCGTCGGCAGTGATGCAGAAGTTTCACCCGATCCTAATCACGCTACAGGCGGTTCCGACATACATGAAGCAATAACGCTGGACGACCCGTCCGGGTTTAATGTTCAATCTGAAGATACGAGCACAAATGCTCCAGCAGTTGCCCCGCTAGATAAATTTTCGGCGATGTGGGCTGAGGTCGATAAGGATTTGCGAAATTTCGATAATATTCCGGCTCCCGCGATTCTTGGCGACTTGGGTAAAACTCCCGGTAACCCCACGCCTGCTTCCACATCCGAATATGATTTGGATGATGAAGCGGATGTCAGTAAATTGCTGCCGGACGCCGCTCAATCAGAACAATCAGGCGAGCCGGACGTCAAGGTATCAGGCGCTGCGGCTGGCCGTTCTGCGTCTAACGAAAACTCACCCTTAAACAATAACGCAATTTCCGTAACCGGGCAGGATATCGACCAAAGCAGCGGAGAAGATAGTATTTTGGACCCAGCTTTCGAATTATCCGAAGAAAAAACTACTTCAGTGAATCGCGCAATCGCGAGGCCGTCCCAAGAATTGGAACACGGCGACCCGTACCTTTCAAACTCGGCTTTTGATTCCGTCAGAATTATGGAAAACAAACTTCCATCCCGACAGGATGATGCTGCTACATTAATTCAAGGTGCCCGGCATGTTCCCGCGCCCGATTCTGCACAAAAGCCTGAAGTTGCCGAACCCGTGAATGCCGATGAACACAGAACGCCACGGACGGATCAAAAGATCGGAATCGGCGAAACAGACGGTAAGCGGGGTTCTAAATTAAAACCTCTTTCGGAAGGAACTGTATTAAACGGGCGCTATGAAATTGTACGCAAGATCGGCGGCGGCGGAATGGGAGCGGTTTATCTTGCCAGCGATAATAATCTCGGCGGCGTTTTGCGGGCCGTCAAAGAGATGGTTCAGGCCCATATCGAAGATGAACAGCAGGAAAAGGCGGTCAATGATTTTAAGCGGGAATCGACTATCCTGTCATCACTGGATCATATTGCAATCCCGACGATCTACGATTATTTTTACGACGATAAGGAAAGCCGTTTTTATCTCGTAATGAAGTATATATCCGGCGGCGACCTTGCGTCCCGGCTGCGGTCGGCTCCGGAAGGGAAAATCGATGAGAAAACCGTTATTGAGTGGGCGATACAGATCATCGACGTGTTGGATTATTTGCACAACCAGCCCTCAACGATCGTCTACCGCGATCTAAAACCGTCGAACATTATGATCGACGGCAATTCCGGCCGCGTGATGCTGATCGATTTCGGCATCGCCCGCTCGATCAACCAAAAAGAGGAAAAAGGTGTAACCGCGGTCGGTACAATGGGATATGCACCGCCCGAGCTTTTTAGCGGAAATGTCGAGCCTCGCTCCGATATTTACAGTCTCGGCTCCACAATGTTCCATCTTTTGACCGGGGCCGATCCGCAAAGCAATCCGCTTTTAATTTTCGATTTTCAAAAGAATCCGCGGCCGCGGCAGATAAACCCGCAGCTTTCCGACCAGATCGAAAGAATTCTGATGCAGTCGGTCGAATATAATGCAGATGCAAGGTTTAGGTCGGCTGCAGAGATGCGCGGAGTTCTCGAAGATCATCTTTCAAAACTGAAGACCAGTAATTTAAGTTACGGCGTATCGGAGGCTCCGGCCTCAGTAAGCCTGGCGAACCAAAGCGTGTTTTGCGGCTTTTGCGGCCAGCGGATCGTGGCAACGGATCTTTTTTGCGCATTTTGCGGAGCAAAGCAGCCTCTTGCACAGCAAGGCGTTCACTCCGAAATCTACTCGCAGGTCTCGCTGACGGCCAAGCTGTTGATCGAAGGCACGAGCGAGCTGGCCGCACCCGTCTTTTCCCTGCAAAAGGACGAAAATCTCGTTGGCCGCCGCGACCCGATGTCAAATATTTTTCCGGAGGTCGATCTCTCGAAATACGATCCGCAGACCAAGATTTCGCGTCGCCATGCGAAGATCTGGCGTGAAGGCATTAATTTTATGGTTGAGGATCTAGGTTCTTCGAACGGAACCATTCTGGCCCGGTCTATCAACGATTCATTTCGTCTGATTCCGAACCAGCCTCACATCCTGACGGCCGGCGATAAGTTAAAGATCGGCGACGCCACTCTTCATTTTGTGATCGGATAGTTTGAGAATCGATATATGAGTGCAGAACGAACCGTTCCATTGCGCAGGCCGCAAAACGCCGATGTGATCATCGATTTTATGCCGGAAAGGGTAAAAGCTCCTTTCCTTCTTCGATGTGGAGCGCTGCTGATCGATTATATTGTGCTTGTGTCTATTCCGGTTATTACATTATTGATCAGCAGGCTTATGGGTAACGACGGCGCAAGGCTTCTCGGCAGCAGCATAAATAATGCCGGCTGGTTAATAGTGATTTTGCTTGGCTTGACGAATTTTATAGTTCTTCCGATGGTCAGCGGGCAAACGATAGGAAAAATGCTTACCGGATTACGAATCGTGCAGATAGACGGAACGGCTGCGTCGACCGGATCGGTTGTGCTGCGCCAAACGCTTGGGTATTTATTAACCGCTGCAAGCTTTGGAACTGGTTTTCTTATTTCTGTCCTCAGCAGCAAGGGCCGGGCGCTTCATGACTACGTTGCGGGTACCGTTGTGATCTATGCGGATAAGCGTCTTCGCTAATTTTGAATTCCAAATCGTATGCCTCAATTGATATTTAAGAATACCGACAGGTCTGCCGAGAAGGTGCCGCTTTCGCGGCTGCGAACGACGATCGGGCGCTCCGCCCGGAGCGACGTTTGTATACCGGATGCGTTTGCATCGCGCCTGCACGCCGAGGTGCGGCAGGAAGGCGATGGATTCTGGCTTCAGGATCTGGGCTCCGCGAACGGAACACGTTATGACGGAGCGCCTGTTAAGGCACTGATTCCCTTAATTTCAGGCGGTGAAATACAGATCGGTGAAACGACATTAGTTTTCGATGATGAGAAGCTGAATATTTTATCGGGTTCAACTTTGATAGCCGACCACACTTCGGCGCTCGATCCGTCACAAACCATTTCTTTTCAAAGCAAAAAAATCCCGACAACGGAACTTCTGAAAGGCCAGTTTTCGTCGCGGACCGAGCTTCTGGGATTGATAAGCAAAGTCGGCGTGGCGCTGCTTTCCGCCCGCGGGCTTGATGAAACGCTGAACCAGGTTGCCTCGCTCGTTTTCGAGGCCGTGCCTGCGGAACGATGCGTTATCATGCTCCGTGATGAAGACAATGTAGGCGATATGAAGATTCGTGTAGCGCGTGTAAGAGGAAAAGACGAAACGATTGAAGAAGTAAGAATAAGCCGTACGGTTATGGACGAGGTGCTGAAAAACGGGAAGTCTGTGTTGACAGCTGACGCCCAGCACGATCCGCGCTTTGCCAGCCAGACTATGGTTCTATCAGGAGTGCGTTCGGTGCTTGCTGTACCACTCTGCGTTGACGAAAGAAATATATTTGGGTTGATTTACGCTGATTCGCCTACTTACGAAGCGACTTTTTCCGAGGAGCATCTGAATATTCTAACTACGCTCGCCTCGGTGGCGTCGATCCGTGTGGAAAATGCGACTCTTCTGGAAGAGCGAATCGAGCGCGAGCGGATGGAGCACGAGCTGGAGCTTGCGACCGAAATTCAGCAGCGTTTCCAGCCGGCCGGCCCGCCGATAGTCGAGGGTTACGAATTTCAGGGAATCTCGTTTTCCTGCTACGAGATCGGCGGCGACTATTATGATTTTATCGAGCGGCACGACGGCCGGATGCTGATCGCGCTCGGGGATGTTTCGGGTAAGGGAACCGCCGCTGCACTTCTTATGTCGAGCCTCCACGCCGCTATTCACGCACAGGTTTCGGCGAAAAGCTCACTTGACGAAACTATAAGCTCTGTAAACCAATATCTTGCCGACAATACGCCGGCGAACCGCTTTGTAACCCTCTTTGCTGCCGAGCTCGATCCCAAAAACGGCGCATTGCGATACATAAATGCCGGCCACAATCCTCCGTTGATCGGGCGTGTCGACGGAACCATCGTCCAGCTTTCGTCCGGCGGCTTTCCGCTTGGCATAATGCCCGGAGCCGACTTTGAAGTCGGCGAAACTCATCTGAATCCGGGTGAATCGCTCGTTGTATATTCGGACGGCGTTTCCGAAGCGAACAATATCAGAGATGAAGAGTTCGGTCTGGATCGGCTTGCGGAGGTTGTAAGGAATAATTTGAAAGCCTCGGCCGCCGGAATGCGGGACAAGGTTGAATCCGCACTTTCGGCTTTTACAATGACAGCTCCCGCCAATGACGATATTACA
>JACDAY010000141.1 GCA_013695195.1 Blastocatellia bacterium
GGATCGGCGAAGTGCGCGAAGGCTTTCGCGCCGAAGGCGGGACGGATTTCGAGGCGATTGAAGAGGGCTTTGTATCGATCACGCCGATGCGAAGCGACATGACGAACCACGCAGCAATCGAAGATCTCCGCGAATGGAATCTCGTCGAATATTAAAAAAGAGATCGCTGTCGATTGGACGATTGACGAAATCATTTGGAGGACGGCGGGCAGGGCTTTTCGGACATACGCGGTTCGACGGCGAAAGCAACGCTCGGATGGGCCGCGTCGAATACTCGCCGACTTTTTTATAGGAGCTCACGCTTTCGTGAATGGTTACGGATTATTGACTCTTGACGACGGAATATATCGTGCGGCCTTTCCAACATTGAAAATTTTTCGAATCTGAGAGCTTTAAAACATGAAACGATGCCCCGAATGCAGGCGAGATTATCGGATTGTTACAATGACAAGGTCCTAAATACTTTTCGCCTTTCTTCCCATAGAATATCCGGCGGACAACCATTATAATCTGTACTGATGAACGCAAGTGCCTCCCCGGCAAACAAATTAGATGGTTACGAGATACCTCGCTCGCGCATGATTGAGCATCTTCGTAACCATTACAAGATCAAAGACGAAAAAGTGCTCGAGGTGATGAACAGGCTGCCAAGGCACCAATTCGTTCCCGAAGCATTGAAATCGCAGGCGTACAAGGACAACGCGCTGCCCATCTCCGCCGGGCAAACCATCTCGCAGCCTTTTATAGTTGCCCGGATGACCGAGCTGCTCGAGTTAGAGCCAAAGGACCGCGTGTTGGAAATAGGCGCGGGTTCCGGCTATCAAACGGCGATATTAGCTAGCCTCGCACGGAAGATTTTTGCCGTAGAAAGAATACCGGGTTTGGCAAAAGCCGCTTTGGAAAAGCTCCGGAAGCTCGATTTTCAGAACGTTTCAATTCGGACCGCCGACGGGACAAACGGCTGGGAAGTGTATGCGCCGTTCGACGCCATTCTCGTTGCGGCCGGCAGCCCAAGCGTGCCGGAGCCGCTTTTGCGACAGCTAAAGATAGGCGGTAAATTCATCATACCAATCGGTGAAGATCAAAAAACACAGACGCTCGTTCGCATAACACGAACTGACAATGGATCCGAAAATGAGAATTTCGGCCCCTGCGCGTTTGTGCCGTTGATCGGAGAGTACGGGTGGGAGTGATGGAGGAGCGATCTTAATATCGTCATTTTAAATTGTCCGTTTTAAATTCCCATTTTCAATTGTTCATTAGTTTTATGGAACCAATTATCGACATTTTATATCAGATCAAGGATTATCTTAATCCCAAGATTTTGATCGACTGGATGCTGCTGAAATTAGGCATCTATGTTTATTTCGGATTATTTTTCATCATATTTGCCGAAACGGGCTTGGCGGTCGGATTTTTTTTGCCCGGAGATTCGCTTCTTGTTGTAGCAGGATTGTTTGCGGCGGCCGGGAAGTTGAACTTGTGGATTATGTGGGTCTCGTTGTTTATCGCGGCCGTCGTGGGCGATGCTGTTGGTTATTATTCCGGTAAAAAGATAGGCCCGGCTATCTTTAACCGTCCGAAATCCAGGTTCTTTAATCCGGCTCATTTGAATAAGGCTCATTCGTTCTACGAAAAGCACGGCGGCAAAACGATCATTATTGCCCGATTTGTACCGATCGTGCGCACATTCGCGCCAATCGTTGCCGGCGCCGCCGAAATGTCGTACAAGCAATTTCTAACTTATAATATTTTCGGCGGTTTCTTTTGGGTAACGAGCATGCTGCTTGCGGGTTATTTTCTTGGAGGCCTGGTCGAGCAGTTTGTCCGCAATGTCTTCGGCGTTGAAAACTTCCTGCTCGAAGATCATATTGACAAGGTCGTTATAGTCGTGGTTTTACTGTCGATCCTGCCGATTATTTTTGAATACTTAAAGGCTCGGCGTGAAAAGAAACAGGCGGCTGTGGAACCGGTAATAGAAGCAGAGGCGTGATGCAGTTTGACTTGGGCGTTGCGGTAACCTAAACTCATTTAATTGAGTTCACGGGGCGTGGCTCAGTCTGGTAGAGCGCGCGGTTCGGGGCCGCGAGGTCGGAGGTTCGAATCCTCTCGCCCCGACCATTATCGAAAAGGCAGCAAATCAAAGGGTTTGCTGTTTTTCTTTTTTTCAACAGCGCGTATGGCGGATTATATAAACACAATTACGATTCGGCAGGCGAGCGCCGGCGATGCGGCATTGATCTCGGTTCTCGCCGCGGCTACGTTTTACGAGGCTTACTTTGATCAGGACGAATCGGCCAACCTCGCCGGCTATATTTCACAGTCTTTCGGATTAAATAAGATCCAGTCTGAACTCGCCGACCCCGCAATAAGTTTCGCGCTCATTTTTCTTTCTGAAAAAGCTGTTGGCTACGCGAAGCTTGAAAAAGACTCAACGCTCGGATGTATTAAGGGCCACAATACGAT
>JACDAY010000162.1 GCA_013695195.1 Blastocatellia bacterium
CCACGGTTTGAAACGACTCTGGTCGCGACGCATTAACCAGGAGCATAGATTGATTTACAGCGTCGATGACGAAGAGATTTTGATTGTGTCATGCCGGTTTCATTACAAACGATGAGGCGCCCGGAAAAATTAGCAGAGGCTTTAAAGGAAGAGATCGCCGAGGTTGTCGGCTTCGAGTTGGAAGACCCGAGAGTCGAATCAGTTACGGTGACTGATGTAAAGGTGTCCGATGATCTTCGCGACGCGAAAGTTTATGTGCTTGTCCTGGGCAGCGAGGATGAGATCAAGAAGGCTTTAACTACCCTGCAGCATGCCGCTGTTTTTGTGCGGCAGCAGGTAGCGATGAATTTGAGCATGCGACACGCCCCGCATCTTTTTTTTGTCCGCGATACGGCGGAAGAAAACGCGTCGAGGATCGGAGAGATTTTGCAGGATTTGAAAGTAAAGGGTGAATTTGAAGAAAGGATGGAAAATGAGGGATAAGGGAGGAGGGATGAGGGATGTGAGAGGGACAATTCCGTCTTGCTCATCCCTCCTCCCTCACCCCTCATTCCTTCCTAAAGAGTGCTAAGCCAAGTAGTTGAGTTAATTGAAAATAAGCAAAAGTTCGGCATTACCACGCATATCAAACCGGATGGCGACGGCGTAGGGTCGTCGCTTGGGTTATGCTGGCTGCTGCGTTCGTTGGGAAAAACGGCGGAAGTTATAGTCCACGGCGATCTGCCGGCTGCTTATAGAACTTTGCCCGGAGCCGATCAAATTCGCAACATTAAAAGAGTCGATAACGAGTACGACGCGGTATTTGTTATCGAATGCTCCGACCTTGACCGCCCTGGAATCGCCGGGCTTGAAAACGAGTTTACGGTCAATATTGATCACCATGCCACGAGCGGACATTTCGGTACGATAAACTGGATCGATTCGACAGCTTCGGCAGTCGGAGAAATGATCTATAATCTTTGCAAAGCCATCGGCGGACGTGTTACACGCGAAATTGCCGAGTGCGTTTACATGGCGCTTGTTACCGACACAGGCTCCTTCCACTTCTCGAATACAACCGACCGCACGCTAAAAGTCGCTTCCGAGCTTATCAAAGCAGGCGTAAAACCAGAGGAGATCTCCGAAGCGGTTTATAACAATTACCCATGGTCGAGAATCGAGTTAATGCGGCATGTAATCGGGACTATTAAACGTGATGAATCCGGCCGCGTCGCGTGGATGCGCCAAACGCTTGAAATGAAGGAAAGCTCGGGTGCGGTTGACGGGGACAATAACGGCTTTGTAAATATACCGCTTGCGTCAAAGGAAATTCTCGCTGCGGTTTATATGCGGGAGGTTTCGGCCAACTTGTATCGCGTCAGCCTGCGCTCAAAAGGCAGCGTTAATGTCGCAAGGATCGCGGAACAGTTCGGCGGCGGCGGGCACAGGAATGCTGCTGGCTTCAGCGTGGAAGGCAATTGGGATGAGAAGGAAGTGGAAATCGTTTCAAAATTGATCGAAACAATCGAAGCTGCCGATGAAGATTGGGTGGAATCCAGGAGAGCTGACGGCGAGATTATTGCGGTTTAATGACTGGATTGTGTTGACGAAATATTTGGTTTTATCTTTGGCATACACGCTTCGATCTTCCGTGTTTCTTTTCTTCTTGTTCCTCTTATTCTGTGATCCGGTTTTTGATTTTATCCAAACTGCGGAAGAAAGAATGAACCACTGAAAAAGAAGAACAAGAAAAGAGAACAAGACGAAGTTTAAAAAGAACCCGATCGATACCGCTCGCGAATCTGACATGAAAAATGCCCGAAGCCAAAGAAAAACGATATAAGTGGCGGCGCGGGAATTACCGCGAAAACACAAAAGGCCTTTTGATGGTTAATACAGGAGACGGCAAAGGAAAAACGACCGCCGCTCTCGGTGTATTGGTACGTGCGGCCGGACGCGGAATGAACTGCGCCATTATCCAGTTCATGAAATCGAAGACCGACCGTTACGGCGAGCACGAATCGCTGGAAGAACTAGGCATCGAAATTCACACAATGGGTGACGGCTTTACCTGGGACACGAAAAATCCGGCACAGGATGTCAAAACATCCGAGGAAACCTGGAAACTGTGCGTAGCGAAAATGCAAAGCGGAGATTATGACCTTCTTGTCTTTGACGAACTGGTTTATGTGCTCGATTACAAGTTTCTGGATGTTCAAAAAATTCTCGGCGAGATCAAATCGGTTCGCGAGGGCCAGCCTAATCTGCATATCATCATTACGGGCCGAAATGCTCCACCCGAACTAGTTGAAGCTGCCGATCTCGTTACCGAAATGAAGGAGATCAAGCATCCTTTTCACGCCGGGATTTTCGCACAACAGGGAATCGAGTTCTAGGAAAGTAGGCAGCGGCACTTGGCAGTAAGCAGTCAAGAATTATTTTCGTCACAACTGCTAAGTGCCGCTGCCTACCTTCCGCAATGGTATGAAACAACAGATCGAAAGCCGCAAACCGAAAAACTTTCTCGATTATTTCGCACTTTCTGTTACCACACTCGGCGTCGGTTATCTGCCAATAATGCCGGGAACATACGGATCGGCTGTTGGAGTGTTGATATATCTTGGAATCTCGTATCTCGTTTCGGTCGTACTTGTCGCTTTTACCCGCTTTTCTGAGCCTTTGTGGCCATTTCCCGGAATACATGCACAAGTATATGCTTGGATACACGCGGTTATTCTCGTCGCTTTTTTACTATTTTGCCTTTTAGGAATTTGGGCCGCCGGCCGCTCGACGAAACTATTTGGTAATAAAGACCCGCAGCAAGCCATTATCGACGAAGTCATCGGGCAGCTTATCGTATTTTTGTTTATACCTTTTGGCCTCGGCTGGTTTTATGTTCTCGCCGGATTTTTGCTGTTCAGGCTGTTCGATATCTGGAAGCCCTATCCGATCGATTCGCTGCAAAATCTGCCGGGCGGCATCGGTGTCTGCGCGGATGATATACTTGCCGGAGTTTATGCCGGCGTTTGCCTTGCGATCGTATACGCGGTTAATATTTCTATGAATTAAGAAGATAATTACAAACGTTTCTTCCTTAGTGTTCTTTGTGTTAAGTCTTAATCTTTAACACAAAGAACACTAAGGTTTTCACAAAGAACACAGAGAGAAAACTGATTGAATATTCGGTGATATCGGTACGGACTAGCAGTCTTTCAAACCCAATCGTCCATCGGCGCATCCAGCTTCTCCTCTGGATTAACGTCGTCTCTCTGAAATATCCAGCCTCGCTGCCAGAAATATATAAGAAGCCCGATCGTTACCAACACCATAACGCCGAGCGTTAAATAATAGCCGTTTCTGCTTTTCAACTCGGGCATGTTATCGAAATTCATTCCGTAGATTCCCGCGATCAGAGACAGCGGCAGAATTATCGACGAGAGCACGGCAAGTGTTTTCATCACGTCGTTTGTCCGATTGGCGACGACAGAAAAATGTATGTCAAACAAGCCGCCAACCAGCTCGCGGTAATTTTCGGCTAGATCGGAAATCCGCAGCAGGTGATCATGAACATCGCGGAAAAAGGGCAGAATGTTTTCTGGAATCTGCGGAAATTCGCCATGTGAAACGCGGTATAAAACGTCGAGCTGCCTCGCAGAAATCCTACGCAGCCGGGCAACGCTTCGCCGCAGATCCATAATTTCTTCCAGTATCGCGTTATTGCCTTTCTTCATTTGAAATACGCGATCTTCCAAAACACTAATCGCGTTATCGAAATCGTCGACTATCGGCATATACATATCCACGATTTGATCGAGAATCTGGTGCAGCAGATACGCAGCTCCACGCTGACAGATAAATGTACTGCTCCGGATTTGCTGTTTAACAGCTTTGATACTTTTAAAGCGTTCGACATGAAATGTAACGACGAAATTTTCGCCGAGATAGCCGTCCAACTCCTTGGTAGCAAAGTTCGCGGGGTTTGTCTCTCCGGGCTTAATGCCGTGGACTATGAAATAAAAGTATTCGGGAAATGCCTCGATTTTCGGCTGGTTGCGGGTTTCGACGCAGTCTTCAACCGTCAGATGATGAAAGCCGAAAATGTTTAATAGAATGTGCTTTGCCTGCTCGGCTTGCTCGGCGGTTTCGCCGCGCAGATCAACCCAAACAACGTTCGTTTTATCCGCCAAAAGAGAACGCAGATCTTCAACCGAAAATCCTTCTTCAACCGCTTTCGCATCTTTTTTATAAACAAAAATTTCCATAATAATCGGTTGTGGGAACGCTTATTCGCACAGAATTATCAAAACAAATTGCTATTAGTTGATAGTTTCGGCAGAACTATTAGTTATGCACTGTAAACTGTTAACTGCCATTCGTGAAACATTCTTTTAAAATTCAACTCTTGGTGGGCATATCAGGAAGATTATCATATATGTTAAGCTTTGATATCGATTTATGAATGAGAAAAACGTAACGCTCCGTGTCGAAAATGTTTCAAAACGGTTCGGGGATTTCAGCGCGGTCGAAGATTTAAGTTTTGAAGTGCGTGCCGGCCGCGTTTTTGGATTTCTCGGGCCGAACGGAGCCGGCAAAACGACAACCATCCGGATGATCGTCGGCATCACCGTGCCTGACGAAGGCTCGATCGAGCTTTTTGGCAGCAAAATGTCATCGGAACTGCAGAACCGCATCGGATATCTGCCGGAAGAGCGTGGTTTGTATAAGAAGATGAAGATCGCCGATCAGCTTCGATATTTCGCCGCTTTAAAAAATGTTTCAGGCGCGGAGGCGGATAAAAGAATAGACTTCTGGCTTGATCGAATGAACCTGGGTGAATGGAAAAAGAAGAAAACAACCGATCTGTCTAAGGGAATGCAGCAGAAGGTGCAGTTTATCTCGACCGTACTTCACAATCCGGACTTGTTGATTCTTGACGAGCCTTTTTCCGGCCTCGATCCCATAAATGTCGAATTTATGATGGATGTGATCTCGGAATTCAAGACACAGGACAAAACGATCATTTTTTCCACCCATCTGATGGAAACAGCGGAAAAGCTTTGCCAGGACATTTTGCTTATAAATAAATCGCAAAAGGTCGTTTCTGGAAGCCTTCGTGAGATAAAAGAAAGTTACGGCAAAAATTTGATAGCGCTGCGGGCGTCTGGGGGCGAGAAAGTGTTAGAGGATAAATCGCTGGTTGCAAAAGTTCTTGAACATTCGGACGAGAAGGAAATTCATCTGGCCGATGGCGCAAGCGATCAGTTACTACTTAGAAGATTGATCGAAAGCGGCGCCGTCGTTACCAAATTCGAACAGATCGAGCCGAGTTTAAACGATATTTTTATTGAGAAAGTACAATCGTAACGATGCCGTCCGACGGCTGTCGCGAAGCGTCCAGCCGCCGTAACCTAAACAAATGAAAAAATTCCTGGCAGTTGTAAAACACGAATATAAAAAGGTTGTTCTCAAGTGGTCGTTTCTGATCGGGACGCTGCTGCTGCCATTTCTGGCGGCGTGTTTTGCGGTAATCCCGGCTGTTATTTTTTCGCTTGAAGGCGAGCCGACCCGGATCGTCATAGTCGATTCATCCCGCAGAATTGAGCCGCGGCTGCGGGAAAATCTTTCAACGGAAAAGATAATGGAAAAAGGAAGGAAAGCGGCAAACGAGTCGCTTTCTGATCTGTCGCCCTCTCAGGAAGAGCAGATGAAACGCGGAGCCGGCCAATTCGTCAAAGGCTTTGTTTTTGTAAATCATGGTGTGCAAAATCAAACGCCGGAAAACATCCGTGCCGAGTTGACAGAAAGAATCATACGCGACGAGATCGACGCTTATTTATTTGTGCCCCCTGACATCGACGCCGCTGACGCGAAATTCGAATTCCGGTCCCGAAAAGGCAGTGATTTTGTAACCAGCGACACATTCAGAGATGCTTTAAATGAGGCAGTCCGGTCGCAGCGTCTGGCGGATGCAAATATCAGCGAAACGGTTTTGAAAGACCTTAGCCGGCCCGTAAACTTCGACGCAAAGGGAATGGACGAAAAAGGCGAGGAAAAGGACAGCACGGGTACGTTCATCGCCTCATTTATTATCGGATTGATGATTTATATTACGCTTGCGATATACGGGCAGACGATAATGGGCGCCGTCGTCGAGGAAAAGGAAACGCGAATCGCCGAGATCCTTTTTTCATCCGCCCGGCCATTTGAATTGATGATGGGGAAGCTTGTCGGTGTAGGGCTTGCCGGGTTGACGCAGCTTGCGATCTGGGTGGTTTCGGCGACGGCGATCATTGCCGTTCTGGCACTTCAGGTGGATTCAGCGCAGTTATTTGCGTCGGCGCCGACGATAACACCGCTGATGATCGTTTATTTTCTCATTTTTTTCCTGTTGGGATTCTTCATCTACGCGTCGATTTTCGCCTTAATCGGAGCTATGGTTACGACGGTTCAGGAAGGCGGACAGTTTGCATTCCCGCCGATCATGATATTGTTGGTAGGTTTTTATTTAAGTTTTGCAGTGATCCGCGATCCGAACTCAAGCCTTTCGTTTTGGGTTTCAATCGCACCTTTTTTCGCTCCCATCACGATGCCGGTCCGCATTCTAGCCGAAACTCCGCCTTTCTGGCAGATCGCTTTGTCGATCTTTATTAATGCTGTAGCAATCGCCGGCCTGATCTGGCTCGCATCGAGAGTTTATCGTGTAGGCATGCTGATGTACGGCAAGCGGGCAACTCTGCCCGAAGTTTGGAAGTGGATCCGGCAGTCCTAGTAACGCCGGCGTCCCGCCCGCTATAACGGCAGCAGCATCATGGTGCCGATCTGAGAGCGTGAACAGACAAAGGATGGGTGGTGTTCCATTATGGCCATAGAAATCGAAAAAAAATATCGTTTAAATGAGGAAAACAGGCGATTTGTTCTCAAGGCATTGGAACAGGTCGGCGCAGTTTTTACCGGCGAAGATTTCGAGGAAAATATTATCTATAACGGCGGTGCCCTGAATAAACGGAACGCAATCCTTCGCATTAGAAAAACTCAAAATAAAACACTTTTCACATACAAAGAGAGAGTAGGGAATCAATCCGGAATCAAACATCAGATCGAACACGAAACCGAGGCCGCCGATGCCGGAAGCCTGATATCAATCGTGGAAACTCTGGGGTTCAAGGCGCTCCTTACTTATGAAAAAAGGCGTAAAACCTGGATGCTGCGAAACGCGGAAGTTGTAATAGATGAGCTTCCGTTCGGGCTTTTTATGGAGATAGAAGGTTCGATTACCGCGATAAAAGAGGCGGAAATGTTTTTGGATATAGAAGATTTCGAGGTTGAACTTGAAACTTATCCAAGCATTACGGCAAGGCTGGGAGTTCCTAAAAACGGGGTTATCGAAGCGAGGTTTAATTGACTGGAGCGGAAACGTCGCGGTTGCATGAGTAACTATAACACCGTTAGCAAACGGCACGTCTTGCGCTCCGGTCAATTCACGTCTTTTTTTCCTACAAGCTCCTCAATGTCGTTTATCAAAAGATCAGGCTCGAATGGTTTAGTGCTGTATTTGTCAAAGCCCGCATTGAACGCTTTTTGCTTGCTTTCGGCCGACGTAAACGCACTTAAAGCTAGCGCGGGAATTTGTCCTCCCGCTTCAGCCGGCATTTCGCGAATACGGCCTATCAGGGAATAACCGTCCTCGTCGGGCATTGCAAGATCCGAGATTATCACGTCAGGAAGGCTGCCGTCGGGATTTTTCATGAAATCGATCGCTGCTTTCGCTGATTCTACACTTGTAACCAGTGCGCCGCTTTGTTCGAAAAACAAATGAAGCACTTCGCGCGAATCCCGGTCGTCCTCAACGATAAGAATCTTTACACCTTCCAACCGAGTCCGATTCTCTCCCTCGATTTCTTCCGGCCCGTTGGAAACAAGTTTTTTGTCTTCGCTCAATGGCAGCGTTACTGTAAACTTTGAGCCTTTGCCCACGCCTTCGCTTTCCGCCTGTACAAAACCGCCGTGTTTAGTAACCAGAATTTGTACAATGGAGAGCCCTAATCCAAGACCGGCATTATTTTTTGCCTGGCTTAGATCGCCCTGAGAAAATTGGCGGAAAATGTTCGGCAGCGCCGCAGAGTCGATGCCCTGACCGGAATCGGCTATCGTAACCACCGCCGATTCCGTCCCCGTCCTTATCTCTACGGCGACTTTTCCGTCATCGGGAGTGAATTTTATCGCGTTGGAGATCAGATTGCTGAAAACTTGCTGCAATCTTCCGGGATCGCCGAAAACCGGCACTCGCTCGTTTTCGCAATGCAGCTCGAATGTGATATTGCGGGTATCGGCTGTCGGTTTCTGAGCCTGGTACGAATTGCGAACTATTTCAAAAAGATTTGTCGGGAGATATTCGAGCCTCAGCTTTCCGGAGGAAACTCGTGCAGAATCGACCAGATCGTTTATCAATTTGGTTTGAAAACGGGCGCTTCGCTCGATGGTTTCAAGAGCCATTTTTCGGGTTTCGACATCCACTTTTTTTGTAAGCAGAATTTTGGCCCAACCCATAATCGCATTAAGCGGCGAGCGAAGCTCATGCGAAACAAACGCCAGAAAGAAATCTTTGGCCCGATTGGCTTCGACAGCCTCATCGCGGGCTTTTTTCTCCCGGTCGTAGACTTTTTCCAACTCATTGGCTGCCAGCTTTCTATCCGTAATTTTTTGAATGACCCCGACCATTTTCTCCGGGTTACCCGCCTCGTCAAGAAAGGATTTGCCCTCAGCACAGATCCATTCGATCCGTCCGTCGGAACAAAGAATACGAAACTCCTCCTCATATTTTGTGCCTTCCGACCGCGACCTGCTAAGAAAATCATCCACAAAATCACGGTCTTCCGGATGCACTTTTGAGCGGAACATATCGTAGCTTAAAACCTCGTACGCAGGCATCTCGACTAACTCGTTACAACGCGGAGTCGAATAAATCCTGCCCTCCCGGAAGTTCCAAAACCACAATCCGATCTCGGCATTCTCCGCTGCAAAAAGCAGCTGCTCGCTGGCAGGCTTACTGTGCTCTACCTGGCTTTTTCTATCTAAAACCGACTGGGCGCAAATAAATATTTCCGTTTGGCCTGAGACGTTTAACAATGGCTGAAGATTTACCTCGATGGCGGTCTTTTCGTCAACACTGATCCTAAAATCCAGCAAAACCCTCGAATGCTCGCCATTTGCAGCATCTTCAATCTCTTTTTCAAGGATTTTTGAAGTATTTTCCGAAGACTGCCAAAATACGGTTTGAGAAAATTGCTGTCCTATCAACAATTCCGGGTCGGTATTCGTCATCTGAAAAATGCGCCCCGATAAATTCAAAACCCGTCCGGAGGCGTCCAGCGTGCCGTAAAAATCAAATATGTTTTCGAATATTTTCTCAGCATCAGTATCCGAATAAGCGTTTTTCGGTTGTTGAACTTGTAGACTGCTTTTTGTCATAGCTGCTGTTATCTTAGCTGTACCTGATAACTAGATAATCTTAACAGAAAGCGGTGGCTCTTCTTAACGCGCCCCATCGCATTCTCTAAACAGTTTTTTACCGAAGGAGGTAAATGTATCAAAATATGACGTTATTTTTCAGATGCAAATCAAGAGAAACTCTCTTAACCATAGGAAAACAAAGAGTTATATGTGGCTGGCACAAGCTTTGCGACCCATTCGCTTTATATTGCAATTTTTTATTCGTCCAAGAGCGTCTGAAATACTATGTGTTCGTCCCTGACAAGAATTCTGGAAAACCGTTTGAATTTGATACAATAAGCTAAGTACTTGATTTCATGTTCAGCAAACAATTTATGACCAATAAAGCTCTTGTAATCGATGACGACAAGGTATCTCTCGATTTATTGACGTTTCAATTAAAATCGGAAGGGTTCGATGTAAACGCTGCATTAACCGGTGCCAAAGGACTTGAGTACGCAAAGGACAATGAGTACGATATTATCCTCACTGACTTGAATCTGCCGGATATTAACGGGATCGAAATGGTCCGTCGGTCAAAGGAAATTTCTCCCCAGACTGAGATAATTGTAGTTACTGGCTTTGACTCGGCTGAGAAAGCTATTGAAGCCACAAGGGTCGGAGCGTTCGATTACATTGTTAAACCGGTCGATTTTGAAAAGCTTTTCGTAGGTATCAAGAATGCTGTCGAGCTGAAACAGCAATGGCAGATCAATGCTCGGCAGGCAGCCGAAATTCAGGAGCTTCGCGGCAGATTGACCAGCCGGACTTCATACGAAGGCGTGATCGGCGGAGCACGTTCGATGCAGAATATCTACGAGATTATCGAGAATGTCGCCGAGTCCGACGCTAACATTCTGATCCTCGGCGAATCCGGCACCGGCAAGGAGGTCGTCGCCAACGCCATTCATTATAAAAGCCACCGCTCCGGCAAGCCGTTTGTAAAGGTAAATTGTTCTGCTTTGCCGAAAGACCTTATCGAATCGCAGTTATTCGGACATATTAAGGGATCGTTTACAGGCGCTAATTCCGACAAGATCGGATTTATCGGCCAGGCAGACGGGGGCAGCATTCTTTTGGATGAAATCGGCGAAATGCCCGTCGACTTGCAGCCGAAACTTCTGCGCGTTTTACAGGAAAAAGTATATTACCGCGTCGGCAGCGACCGTCCGCAGAAAGCTGATTTTCGACTTATTTGTTCGACAAACCGAAATCCTTTTGAGGCTATTCAGGACGGCGCCCTGCGTGAAGATCTTTATTACCGGATCAACACCATCGAGATAAAGATTCCGCCCCTTCGTGACAGAATGGACGATGTGACCATGCTCGCTGAGCATTTTTTACAGATTTATGCCGAAAAGTATAAACGCAAGAACGTAGAATTTTCACAGTCTGCTTACAATCAGATGTTGAATTATAACTGGCGCGGTAACGTGCGTGAGCTCCAGCACGTGATTGAAAGAGCTATTTTACTTAGCAAATCGGGAAGGATCGATAGTATGGATATTCAAAGAAATTCGGAAAATCCGGTTTCAGTGGATGAAATGTTTCCGGCCCAGGCCCCTTCTATACACGGTGAAGCGGTCGCTTTCGAAACTTCCACGCTTCCCCTGATCGCAGGATTAAGAGGTGCACCAATATCTGGTGATGAGATGTATCAGGAAGTGGGCAAGTTTATCGTGGATAATCTTCCGGAGCCTGCTGACGGCGTCGAGCAAAGCGATGTATTCAATCACATCGAAAGCGGTGTCGTGCTCGCAGCGCTAAAAAGAACGCGGGGAAATAAGCAGGCTGCGGCAAACCTTCTGGGGCTTTATCGTCCTCGGCTTTACGGGATGATCAAAAGACACAATATTGTAGAAAAGATGTAACCTTTAAAAAGTAAATCCTCTTCCAATTCGAAGAGGATTACTTTTTAAAGACTATTTTAAAATTTCAATTGTAGCAATCAACGGCTCGGGGTTGTAATTTCAACGTCCACCTTTTGTCTCTTCGTGCCGCCTAAAAATCCGCTGTAGTAAAGAGCTCCAGCTATCAGAGCTACAATAATGATCGTCGTGATCGCCCAAATTAAATTATTTCCGGTACTATTTTCTTCCGACATAATGAATATTGATCTCCTTCCGTTTGATTTTTATTTATTTTTTAAGAATTGACGAACTTCTTACGCGAGAGCGAAATGCAAATTCGATGCCAAGTATATACGTCGTACCCACTTCCTGCAACTTTTGAAATAAGCATGAGAAAGTTATTTCTCAATTCTGCCTCTAATGTGGTTGTGTATTGCTTCAATGCAATGAAAAGGCCGCCTGGCTATCAAAAGCTACTTCTTAAAAACCCACCCTTTTTCATTTAACCTATATTCCAAATCGTATAGCAGCTATTCGTTTGTTATAGGTTAAAAGGATAACATTTGACTTTTTTTGTAAGTGTTTATGTTATTCCATAGTGGCACGCTACTTGCAATAAAATATATGGAACTAATTTGGGCGGGATACTCGACCTCTTCCCATCTCGACCCTTTCAAAACTTAAAAGAGGAAAATTATGAAAACGAAACTTAAAAATTTAGTGCTTTTTAAATTTGCATTATTATTAGTACTGGGCGGGACAACGATCCTTGATGCACAGGTTCTTTCGAGGGCCAACACTCGTCAGGTCCAGAATTTACTGGTACGCATAGAAACGAAAACTGACGTGTTCAAGGATGAAGTCGACCGGTCTCTGGACCGCAGCCGTATCGACGATACTAATACTGAAGACTCGATAAATAATTACATTAGCAACTTCGAGACCGCTACGGACGCTCTGAGAAGCCGTTTCAATGCGCGGCAGGATGTATCGGCTGAGACG
>JACDAY010000220.1 GCA_013695195.1 Blastocatellia bacterium
TGGCAGCCGGCTGAAAATGCGTGGAGCGTCGGCCAATGCTTCGAGCATCTTATCAAGACAAACGAGCAATTTTATCCGGAATTCGAAAAGATCGCGGCCGGAACAAGAAAGAATACATTTTGGGAAAACCTGTCGCCGTTTACAGGAATGGCGGGACGTTTTTTGGTGAATGCGGTTTCAACCGATTCGAAAAAGGCAAAGGCGCCGTCGAAGAAAATCGTGCCGGCAAGCAGTGTCGAAGCGGACATTATCGAGCGGTTTGCGAGACATATTGAGGACATAAGTCAAAGGATAGAGGCCTGTGCCCAAGCCGACCGGCGGAAAACGGTAGTGACTTCGCCGTTTCTTGTGGTATTTACTTACACACTTGAGGATGCGTACACGGTCCTGGTCGAGCATTCAAAGCGCCATTTTCGACAGGCTCAGCGGGTTACAGAGGCAGATGGATTTCCCGGTTCTGAGTTCAAACTTTAGTTTTTTGTTCTTTTATTGTTGTGCCTCCTCGAATTCGGACATAACCCGCTGAAGCGTGATCTCAGAGCTGTTGAAAACCTATGCCGGAAAGCTTCAAGAGCCGTCTGTTTCGTTGGAAGTTTAATTTGTTTCCCGCGTATCGCGGCAGCGGCGGCCGTGTTACATATATTTCGGATGATTTTATGGAAGTCCGCGTCAAGATACCTCTCTGGCGGCGGACACGAAATTACGTTGGGACGATCTATGGCGGAAGCATGTATTCGGCGATCGATCCGATATATATGCTGATGCTGATCCAAATACTTGGGCCGGATTATATAGTCTGGGACAAAGCGGCGAAGATTCGTTTTCGCAAGCCCGGAAAAGACACGCTTTATGCGCATTTTTTGTTGACACAACATGAAATTCAGGAGATAAAGCATCTCGCAAATACCGAAAAATCCGTGGATCGTATCTACAATCTCAAACTGGTTGATAACCCGGGCAAAGTTTATGCTCAGATCGAAAAGACCTTATATATTAAGAAAAAGTGATGGAACGATGCGGTTGGGCGAAAAATGATCTGGCGATTGAGTATCACGACGCGGAATGGGGCGTGCCGCTGCATGACGACCGCGGGCTCTTTGAATTTATAGTTTTGGAAGGCGCGCAGGCAGGTTTAAGCTGGGACACGATCTTAAGAAAGCGTGAGAATTACCGTTCGGCCTTTGATAATTTGGATGCGGAGAAGGTCGCAAAATACGGCGACGCGAAGTTCGCCGAGCTAATGCTCAACGATGGCATCATTCGCAACCGTTTGAAGATAGCTTCGGCGATTAGTAATGCAAAGGCATTTTTGAAGGTGCAGTTCGAGTTCGGATCGTTTGATAAATACATTTGGCGGTTTGTCGATGGCAAGCCGATCAGGAATGCATGGACCGAAACTAAACAGCTACCGGCAAAGACGGACGTTTCAGATGAAATCAGCAAGGATATGAAAAAACGCGGCTTCAATTTTGTCGGCTCGACCATCATCTACGCCCATATGCAGGCGACAGGAATGGTGAACGATCATTTGGTGTCGTGTTTTAGGTACAACCAATGTTGATCGACGAATTTTTGCCGGAATACGATTTCGAGGAAACGCACGATATTAGGATCGGCGCCCGCGCTCCAGATGTTTATGCCAAACTCATGGATGTAGATTTTAGCGAATCGGTGATAGTCAAATGGCTGCTTCGGCTTCGCGGTATGTCGTCGGAAGGTGTGACCATTCGTAACCTGCGAAAATTTCGCTTTGAAACTCTTGGTGAAGTGGCGAACAAGGAACTGCTTATGGGTTTGGCAGGGCGTTTTTGGACACCATGGGGCGACCTTCAAATGATCAACGCCGAAAATTTTAAGGCTTTTGATAAAAAAGGGTATGCGAAAGCGGTTTGGAATTTTTCGCTCGACGGATCCGGCGATGAGACGCATTTGAAAACGGAAACCCGAATCAGATGTTTGGATGCTGCAAGCCGGAAAAGCTTTGGCTTCTACTGGACGTTTATTCAGCCTTTTAGCGGCTTGATAAGAATGGAGATGTTGAGGATGATAAAGCGGAGAGTGGAGAACTGAGTGGGTTAGATCGGTTCCACCAGCCTCTGTTTATGAGGCTTTCCCGAAGGGCACATAGCCACATCGTTCACGGCGTGGTCGAAGTGGAAAAATTATTGGCAGCTCGTTTCAACGGGCTTAAGGATTGGTTGGCTTAACCCAAAAGCGGAAAGGACGTTGAAACGCCCTATCAGTTGTCAGGTTGAGCATGACCACGCCGTAAACGACGTGGCTAAGTGCCGCGAAACGCGGAAAGCCTGTTGAAAAACAGGCTAAAGATTTTATGATTCAAGTGAAAGTTCGAATTTATCGAGGGAAAGATTTTAACGAAAAAGACCTTGTG
>JACDAY010000190.1 GCA_013695195.1 Blastocatellia bacterium
ACCAAGCGCCGTTTGAGTTTTCGCACTACTACTCACATCACCAGCACCGAATTTTCTTATACTGCTTCCCTTTTCTTAGAAGGGTCTTCAAACCAGCATCGCTCGCAAAAGCGGTGCTTTTTTCGTTGATCCGGTGAGTATTCCGCTGACGCCGGCAGCCGTTCAACAAGAAATTTTTGCTCGTCCGACAATTCGTCCCAACTTTTCAATTTGGGAAAGTGACACTTCGGGCATATTCGTTCGTCGGCTAAACTATTCATTACCTTTTTGCGTTTAAGCATTTACAGTTTAATATTTTAGAGTCAATTTGAAAATGTGATGCCACCCGCGATGGCGGCATTACGTTGTGATTCGCCGAACAACCTAATGATAAAAACCAAAAACTTATTGGTCGCAACATTTGCAGGCCTGGCGTTTGTGCAGTTTGCTTTCGCCCAAACAGAAGAAAAATTCGATTTCTACACACGCGGCGAATATCGCGCGAATGCCCCGCGTCCGCAGAGCATTTTGCGGTTCGATGTCGGCGACTTTCATACGACTTATGCCCAGATGGAAAAGGTCGTTGATGAGATAGCAAAAGCTGCGCCCGACCGTGTAAAGGTATATGACATTGGCACTACAAACGAGCATCGGATGCAGCACCTTGTTGCAATCTCGGCGCCGGAAAACATTACGCGCATAGACGATATCCGTGCTTCATTAGGAAAATTGGCCGACCCGCGGACGATTTCCGCCGCTGAAGCGAATTCGATTGCTCAAAAAACGCCGGCAGTCGCCTGGATGGCATATACAATCCACGGTAATGAATCGGCGTCGTTCGAGACAATGATGCAGGTAATTTATCAGCTTGCAGCTTCTAACGAGCCGGCGACGCTCGATATTTTAAAAAATACGGTCGTTCTCGTTCTAACCGGGGAGAATCCGGACGGGCACGAACGCTTCGCAACATGGTACAACTCTGTCGCCACCGGAAACGCCGACCGAAATTCTCTCGAGCACCGCGAGCCGTGGAGTATTATGGGCCGCTACAGCCATTACCGCTTCGATCTGAACCGCGATACGCTCGCCCTCACGCAAAAAGAATCGCAGAATATGCAAAAGGCGTATATGGAGTGGAACCCACAGGTCGCAGTCGATCATCACGGCCAGACTTCTCAGTATTTCTTTCCGCCCGCAGCGCTGCCGATAAACCCGAATATTCCGCAGCCAGTCTCAAACAAATGGCTGGAGATGTACGGCCGTGCAAATGCCCGGGCTTTCGACGCAAACAAGTGGGATTATTACGTCCGCGATATTTTCGATCTGTTTTATCCCGGTTACTGGGACACATTTCCTTCGCTGCAGGGCGCAACCGGCATGACTTACGAAACCGACGGCGGCGGTTTTAAAGGGCTTCGGTGGACACGGGATGACGGAACGATCGCGACCCTGCGAAGCGCAATTGCGAAGCATTATGTCGCGTCAATGACGACGCTGGAAGTCACGGCAAAAAACAAGATCGAAAGGCTGAAGGATTTTTACGAATTTCGAGCGAAAGGAATGAGCGATCACGCCGCTTCAAAGCTGAAACGCATTGTCATTCTTCCCGACAACGACCGTGTAAAAGCCGCCGAGTTGATCGAGATACTTCGGCGTTCAAGGATCGAAGTCAAAGTTGCAGACTCTTCATTCTCGTCAAAAACCGCACATAGTTATTTGGAAAAAAACGCCGTCGCCGGGACGCGGATATTTCCCGCAGGTTCATACGTTATCGATCTGAATCAACCTCAGCGTATTTTTATCAAATCGATTTTAGAACAGGACACGCCGCAGGATAAATCATTTGTCGACGAGAATATGCGTCGCTATAACCGAAACCAGCTCCGGGGCAAAAATCAACAAAAGGAAGATTACGGTTTTTACGATATTACGGCGTGGTCGCTGCCGCTGGCATTTGGTGTTGAAGCGTATTGGACCGAAGACGGCGGAAACTTTGCCGGAACATTGGTTACGGACGAATATATCGCCGGTGCCAAACGCGGGTCCGTTTCCGATCGGGCACAGATCGCTTATATTCTTCCTTACGAAACTGATTCCGCCGCTGTAATGGCGATCAGGTTGATTCAACTGGGCTTTAGGGTTTCAGTAGCGACTCGAACGCTTAATGCAGCGGGGCGTAATTGGAGACCCGGAACTTTTGTTGTCCGCGTTACACGTAATCCCGAAACTATTCACGACGCGGTCGCAAAACTTGCAAATGAAACAGGTGTAATTGCTGCCGCTGTAAACACCGGTTTTTCCGAGGAAGGCGATACCAGCGTCGGCGGCGAGTCGGTCATTTCCCTGCGCGCGCCAAAGATCGTGATGATCGCGGATGAGTCGGTCGATCAGACGTCCTACGGCTCGATCTGGTGGACGCTGGACCGGTACGGAATTGCGTTTACGCCAATGACAATAAACGCGGTGCTGAGCAGCGGCCTGAAGAATTATAACGTATTGATCATTCCCAATGGGTCGGCCGGCAGATATTTCAGCTCATTTGGCACAGCCGGCGTTGCGGCTTTAAAAGAATGGGTTTCCGAAGGCGGCACTCTTATAACTGCCCGCGGAGCATCCGTTTTTGCCGCTTTGAAAGATGTAGGTTTGACGACGTCAAAACTTGTCGGCAGCGAGGACGATGAGGAGAAAGCAAAAACATCAGACACTTCTGATTCTGATAAACGCAAAGAGGCCGAAGTCCGGCTTTCGCCAACGCCGAATAAAACTCCTATTAAGCAGTTGGTAGAGCCTGAGCCGAATCTTGTCGAGCTAAAATCGGACAAAGCCGACGGCATCGCACCGGGCCTGCCGCCGATCGCTTCGCCGTCTGCAAATGCCAACAAGGTGCCTGAACCGCTTCCCGGTTCGATAATGCGCGCTACCGTCGATCGCACAACGTATCTGTCCTATGGACTGAATCAGGACCAAATGCCGGTTCTTCTCGCAAGCGGATACTTTTTCAGGTATTCTAAGGAAGGAACTAATGCTTTGGTTTTTAACGCAAAGCCGACGAAGCCGCTGACGGTCTCCGGTTTCGTTTGGGAAGGAAATACCGAAAAGCTGCTGCAGGGCACGGCTTTTTTGATAGACGAGCCGAACGGTTCCGGACATGTGATCCTGTTTGCCGAAGAGCCGTTTTTTCGCGGGATCTTCCGTTCGACGACAAGGCCGTTTTTTAATTCGATCTTATTCAACGGGGTGTTTTAAGTTCTGAGTTCAAGCTTTAGCTTGTTCTTTATCAGAACCGCCTGCGTGAGCGGGTGGGTAAATCGAAGAACAAGCTGAAGCTTGAACTCAGAACGCGAAGTTATGTTTACAGTAAAAGGTGGTTATAGCGATGACATAGAAGTTCAAACGAACATCGAAAAAGTCAGGGAATTTTTCGCGGACATCAGAAATTTCGCCGATCTTATGCCGGGTATTGCCAGCATTCATACCGATGTCAAAGGCGTTGCGCATTGGAAGATCGAAGCAGAGATTCCGCTTGTCGGGTCAATGGTCCAGAAATTCGCGGTTGAATTGGCCGAGGATTCCGAGGAACGAATCGAATGGTTTCCTGTTCCCGTCGAGACACAGAATTTTCTCCGGTATTCGGCGGATTTTCTTGAAAAGGCAAAAAACGTAACTCTTGTACATTTTTCACAGATGGTCGAGCTTCGGCGAAAGTCGGCGCGCGAACTGCATATGCTTGCGGGATTTGCGGGCGAAAGCCTGATCAGCAGCGAAATGAGCAAGAGGATTACGGAAATGATCAAAATTTTTATTCAAAGAGCGAAGGAGCGATTAGAAAAATGAAAAGAATTTGTTTATTGATGGCGATAACCGTGGCTTTCAGCATCTGCGCGTATGCGCAGCTCACACTTCCCCGCGAAAGCCAGAGACAGGAGATCTCGCAAACGGTCGGCGATACGAAAATTTCGATTGTATATCACCGTCCGAATGTTAAAGGGCGAAAGATTTTCGGCGGTCTCGAGCCTTTTGGAAAAGTTTGGCGAACGGGTGCGAATGAAGCGACCGTTTTCGAAATTTCAAATGACGTTACGATCGGCGGACAGAAACTGCCAAAGGGTAAATACAGCCTGCACACAATCCCAAACGAAGCCGAATGGACGCTGATCTTCAATAAGACATGGAACCAGTGGGGCAGTTTTGAGCACGAGGCGAAAGAAGACGCCTTGCGCATAACCGCGAAGCCGGTAGAAACCGATTTCCGCGAAACGATGTCTATCGGAATCGACAATGTAACAGGCAACACCGCTCAAGTCGTTATCCGCTGGGACAAACTCGCCGTGCCGTTCACCGTCGATGTCGGCGATGTTTCAGGCAGGCTGCTGACCGACGCGCGCCGGAAAATGTCCACGGAACCGGTTCAAATGGCGAGTTATGTCTTGAATCAGAAGCTTACCGCCAACTACGAAGAGGCCCTCGGCTGGCTCGATGGTTCAATCAAGCTGCGTGAAACTTATGGCAATCTGCA
>JACDAY010000194.1 GCA_013695195.1 Blastocatellia bacterium
CGGCGGCAACGCTAACCGCCAAATTTAACGAGATCCCAAAAGGCAAAAAGATAATTGCCTATTGTTCCTGACCGAACGAACATTCCAGTGCCAGTTTGGTATCTGAACTCAAAAAGAAAGGAATCGAAAACTCATACGCCCTGGTCGGCGGCACAAAAGCCTGGAAAGATGCAAGCTATCCGATGGAGAAGAGCCAATAGGAAATAATTTTCTGCTAAGCGGTTAGATTTTGCGGTCTCGCTCCTACGGAGCTTGATTGTTTTTATTAAATTATTTCTACAAACAGGTTGCTCCGCTGGAGCAGCCAACTTATTGGTAGTTGCATACGGTTTGAGCCTCGGAGAGGCGAACTGTTTGTAGAAACACATCCAGTCCGACCAAATTTGCCTCGTAGAGGCGACCTGTTTCTGAACTCCGCACTCCACCTCCAAATGGCAAACACCTATTCTCAAATTTATATTCAAATCGTTTTCGCAGTTGAAGGCCGGCAAAATTTAATCTCTCAACAGCACCGCGAAGAACTGCACAAATACATAACCGGAATCATCCAAAAACGAAGCCAGAAAATGCTTGCCATTTTTTGCATGCCCGATCACACGCATATATTGATCGGGCTGACACCGCCAATGGCGATTTCAGATTTGGTAAGGGATATAAAAGCAGGCTCATCGAAGTTTATCCACGATAATCGTTGGTTGCATGGCCGATTCAGTTGGCAGGAAGGATTCGGAGCATTTTCATATTCTCGGAGCCAGATCGATACGGTAATAAAATACATTCTCAATCAGGAAAGCCACCACGCGAAAAGGACATTTCGGAATGAATATATTGGTTTTTTGAATAAATTTGAAGTTGATTACGATGAAAGGTATTTATTCGATTGGAACGAATAAACAGGTCGCTCCTACGGAGCTTGATTGTTTTTATTAAATTTATTTCTACAAACAGGTTGCTCCTATGGAGCAGCCGATCAACCGGTAATCGGATATGGATGAGCCTCGTAGAGGCTAAACTGTTTGTAGAACATAATTCACAATCTAAGTAGCCTCGTAGAGGCGACCTGTTTTCTAATAAAATATAATCCTCCGAATTAGGCAGACTGCTCCGATAGAGCCAAAACAATCTACCGGCCCGTTGCCCACAGGGAGAAAAGTCTCTTTAAGCCTCGGAGAGGCTAACTATTTGTAGAACATAATTCACAATCTAAGTAGGCTCGTAGAGGCGGCCTGTTTTTTAATGAGATATAACCTTATATAGAATTAAATTAGGCCGCTCCTAGGGAGCTTGATCGTTTTTATTAAATCATTTCTACAAACAGGTTGCTCCGATGGAGCAAACAAAACGTTGTTTGAAGAACCCCGAAGAATGCCGCAGTATTTTGCACCTTTTCGCGGCCAACCATTTTTACAATCTCACAATCTTCGCATTGCTGCCGTTACGGGTTTCCTCGGATAGGGCGTTGCGGGTGTCGACTATCAACGGTGCAAGCTCGCAGATACGGTGATAATCGACGTTAGTGTGTTCGGTGCAAATGATGACGCAGTCGGAATTTCGCACCAGGTCGTCGGTCAGGTCCTGATTGACGAGAGCATCGCCGTCGCCGATGGTGTAGGCGTGATCGAATGTGACCTCTGGAACGAACGGATCGTGATAAACGAGATCGGCTCCGCGGGCGCGCAGCAGATCGATGATCGAAAGCGCCGGCGATTCGCGCATATCGTCGATGTCTTTTTTGTAAGCAACGCCAAGGATCAGTATCTTAGAGCCATTTACAGCTTTTTTCACGTTGTTCAGCGCGGTCGAGACAAGTTTGACGACGTAAGCCGGCATTCCGGAATTCACCTGTTCGGCGAGTGAAATGAACTGCGAATCGAAGCCGTGCTGCCTGGCCTTCCACGACAAATAATGCGGGTCGAGCGGAATACAATGCCCGCCGATTCCCGGACCCGGATAGAATGCCATAAACCCGAAAGGCTTTGTCGCAGCGGCCTGCACAACTTCCCACGTGTCGATCCCAAGCGTATTACAAAGACGAGCCATCTCATTCGCCATGCCGATGTTAATTGCCCGAAACGTGTTTTCCCAGAGCTTGCAGGCTTCGGCAACACGGGCCGACGAAACCGCGTGAACTTCGTTAACGATCTGCCGGTAAAGCAATGCCGCAACTTCGGTCGAATCCTTTGAAACGCCTCCGACTACTTTCGGGATGTTGTGCGTTTGGTATTGCGGATTGCCCGGATCGACGCGTTCGGGTGAAAAAGCGAGAAGGAAATCTTCGTCAAGTTTGAATCCCTTCTCTTCGAACATCGGAAGCAAAACTTCGTCTGTCGTTCCGGGATAGGTCGTCGATTCCAGGATTATAAGCTGGTCGCGACGCATATGTTTCTGGATCTCTTCGCCGGCGGCGATGATGTAAGACATGTCCGGATCTTTTGTCTTGCGGAGCGGCGTAGGCACGCAGATCACGATCACGTCGCACTCAGCAAGCTGGCTAAAATCCGTGGTCGCCGACAGTTTCCCGTTTTCGACGCATTTCTGAACATTTTCGCTGGTAACATCGACGATGTATGAGCGTCCGGCATTGATATCGTCAGCCTTTTTTGCGTCTACCTCAAAACCAATCCCATGAAAATCTTTCAAGCCGAATTCCACTATCAGTGGAAGCCCGACATATCCCAAACCGATTACTCCTACTGAGGCACGCTTTTCGATTATTAATTTTTCTATATTGTCTTTTATCATTGATAACTAAGATGATTTTGTAAAAAATCGGGCCGCCAAGCTCGAATCACCCAAAACTTTAAAAGTATGCCAACCGCCGAGGTTAGTCAAGAGTATCAGGGTTTGTGTTAAAATGTATTGCCGATCGGTCAACCCGCTTTCATCGAACTTTAACTTCCCTTACATATTATGAGTTTCACGATAGAATCTACTAATCCGGTGGTTAAAGCCGTCATTGAGCAGACTGCTCCTCGGCCTGCTCTGCTGGCTGCCGCAAGAGGAGTTTTACCGTTGCCTGAGAATGACCTGCTTGAAGTTTTAGTAGCCTTCGCTCTCGGTGATGACCGCGAGTTAGCCGGACACGCCAATGCTACTATCACAGCTCATAACCAGGCGATCCTGGAAGCTTCCGTACGCTCGTCTGAGATTGCGGTCTCCGTTTTGAATTATTTTGCCAGCCAGGAAGACCTGCCTGGTTCGATCCATGAGTCGATAATTTCTCATGTCAAAACTCCGGTTTCGACGATTGTAAAATTTGCAAGTGCGACGAAGAACGGTGAATTACTCGAGATTATCTCGCTCAACCAACAGCTTTTGATCCAAACGCCCGCGATAATCGACGCAATCATCGCAAATCCGCACCGAACACCGGAAGCGACGCGGCGTGCTTCGGAAACTAAACGCGAGTTTTTTGAAAAAGAACGCGGCGTGCAGCAAATAGCCGATGAGCTTCGGGCTCAGGGCAAAGAGGCAGCGGCTGAATTTATTGAACAGGCGGATTTCACTGGAAAAAGCGATGCAGTGCTCGATGCAGAGGATGCATTGCTGCTCGCTTCGCTTATAGAAGTACCCGAGAGTGAATTTGACGATTCCTGGCTTGGACTTGAATTTATCGAAGAATTATATGAAGAAACTCCGGAACAGCGCCAGGCGATCGTCGATAAAATAATTGGCGATTTCCGTATGGACGAGATGGATTTGCCCAGCGAACGCATCGCAGTAATTAACCGGATTTTGAAAATGGGAATAAAAGACCGTGCCAGGCTTGCGGTAAAAGGTGACCGCGAGGCCCGAAATATTCTCATCCGCGATCCGAACAGGGTCGTTGCCCAGGCAGTTATCAGCAATCCGCGAATCAGCGAACAGGAGGTCGAAAAAATTGCGGCGATGAGGAGTATAACAGAAGACGTGCTTCGTCAGATCGCCAGCAACCGGCAGTGGACGCGAAGCTATTCAATTATGCACAATTTAGCGAGAAACCCCCGCACTCCGATTGCCAACGTGCTAAATATTCTTTCCAGGATGCAGCTTCGCGATCTAACGGCTCTTTCCAAAAACAGAAATGTTTCCGATGCTGTGAGGCGGCAGGCGCTTCGGCTTTCACAAACACGGACCGGAAATTGACCGCTAAAGAAATTCGGTAATTCGACCGGTTTTGACGTATGAACCGGCCATATCTGTAAAGGTGTGGCTTGCCGCTCCAACCCACATTCCGAAAAAGACGGCCGGGAGAAATTTATCGCCGAGATTTACACGAACAGAATTACCTAAACTGCTCCAGGCTTTCGCAAAATCTGCCGGATCAGGTGTTTCCGCAGTGAAATACACCGCAATCACAAGAAGCGGGAGAAATGCCGCTGCCGTTAAAATACCCATAAAATAAACGACGCGTAATAAAGTCCCAAAGATAAGGCCATGCGACCAGCGTGAGCGGTGTTTAAAAAATGAGCGATATGGATACCACAACATCCGGAAAATGCTCCAACGCGAATACTGCCTGGAAATAGTGTCCAAATCGGGGCCGAACATTAAGCCGCCGAATAGGAATGCAGCAGCTACGGTCATTGAAACCGGGAAATTCGTTGTTGCCGCATAAGAGAGAGCGAATGTCGGAACTATCAATAACAATGTAACCGCATCGTGAGTTTTTCCGCTTGGCATAAAAGTGTTGTTCAATCTCTATATAGGAGCATGTCGGCGTAGTTTCATACCGCATCAAAAGATATTGTGGCAATTGACTCGGCTATTGCCAAACGAATCTGTAATACTATCACCGGTTTTGCTAAGATTTGAGTGCCTGACATATTTCGCATCCCAAATGTAATAGTTTTCCGAATGAAAAGCTTTTGGCAAAAACTAAGAACAACGCTTGAAATGATAAAATTCGAGCATACGCTTTTTGCTTTGCCTTTCGCATTTCTCGGCGCTGTGCTTGCAGCGGACGGATTGCCGACTGGCTGGCAGATAATTTGGATCACAGCCGCAATGATCGGCGCCCGCTCGGCTGCGATGACTTTTAATCGAATCGTCGACTGCGATATCGATGCCGAGAATCCTCGCACGGCGA
>JACDAY010000218.1 GCA_013695195.1 Blastocatellia bacterium
CGCAGATCGAAATTTGAATTTACAATTGACCGGGATTTCCGGGCGGTGATCCAAAATTGCTCAAATGTAAAACGTGCCGACAAAGGCGGAACGTGGATCACCCCCGAATTCGTTGATATTTATTGCAAGCTGCACGCAGAGGGAATCGCCCACAGCGTCGAGGCTTGGGATGAAAACGGTGAGATAGTCGGCGGTTTATATGGTATCGATGCCGGCGGCATCTTCTGCGGCGAAAGCATGTTTCACACTGCATCGAACGCCTCAAAACTCGCCCTGTTATTCCTGATCGAACAGTTAAAAGAGCGCTGCTCTACATGGCTCGATGTACAAGTTATGACGCCGCATCTAAAATCTCTCGGAGCAAAAGAGATCAGCCGCGCGGTGTTTTTATCAAAGCTAAAGAAAACGCAGGAGCTGCAACTGCGACTATTCCAGTAGTGTAGAATAGAGCGCGTATCAACCGGATGTTTCTGATGGCGGAAACACGACCGGTAGGAAGTGTGTTTCTTTTTTCTTCAATTCCGCACTCCGCATTCGCCCTATGCCGCATCGAGAAAGAAAAAATATCCGAGCCGGCCTAAAAGTCGCCGTCGTCTTAAAACAAGACCAGCGAACAGGCAAACAAACGATCGGCATTGTCAAAGTTTTGCTCACCAACTCTGCATTTCATCCGCACGGAATCAAGGTGCGGTTGACGGATGGGCAAGTGGGGAGAGCACAGGAGATCATCGAAGACAAAAAAAATTCTTCCTGACCATCCATTTTGGGGTACTATTCAACGCATTATGAACATTCACAGATCTTTCACGCCTAAAATTCTTATTTTCGTTGTCGGTCTTTTCATTCAGTCGCTGGTACTTGCCCAGCAGCCGGCTGCGTACAGATACACTCCGCCGGAAAAACTGAATGACGGTATCAGCACCGGAACGCTGAAAGACGCCGGACTCGATGAAGCGAAGATCGTCGCAGGCACGAATGAGATACTAAAAGGTACATATCCGAACATTCATAGCCTCTTGATATTTCGAAATGGCAGGCTTGTTTACGAGAATTACTTTACAGGTGAGGACGTTGAGCGAGGTGTGGGCCCGCTCGGGATCGTGAAGCATACGCGAGACACGCTTCACGACATGAGGAGCGTAACAAAGAGTATTGTCGGGATGGCTGTGGTGCTCGCGCATGCGCAAAGAAAAATAAAAAGCCTTGATCAGCCCGTTTTCGATTTCTTCCCCGAATATGCTAAGTATGCCGACGGCGACAAAAAGAACATAACAGTAAAGCACCTGCTGACCATGAGCGCCGGTCTGGAGTGGAACGAAAGGATCCCATACACAGATCCGGCCAACAGTGAAATAAAAATGAACAGGTCGACGAACCCGATCGAGTTCGTGCTTAGCCAGAAGCTAGCTATTAGACCCGGATCGGAGTTCAATTACAGCGGGGGAACTACGCAGGTCCTCGCTGAGATCGTAAAAAAAGCGACCGGGTTACCGATAGACGAATACACTGCGAAAAACCTCTTTGCCCCGCTCGGAATCACAACATTCACCTGGGTGAAGGATCGCAACGGCTATCCGTCTGCAGCATCGGGGCTACGGCTTAGATCAAGGGACCTGGCAAAGATCAGCCTCCTCCTGATGAATTCCGGCAAGTGGAACGGGAAACAGATCATCCGGAGCACGTTGGTGGAGGAATCTGTAAAGTCACACATGGCCCTCCCGGGTGGACCTCCGGGACTTTCAATGTCCTACGGGTATCAGATCTGGCTGCCGAGCTATTCGGTCGGTGACGTAAAGATCTCAACGATAGCGTTCAACGGTAACGGGGGACAGGTAGTCCAGATAGACAAGGGGCGGAACATTATCACGGTAGTTACGGCCGGGAACTATGATCAACGGCAGTTGAAAAAGGCGTCAGAGGACGTATACCCAGACCTTGTATACCCCGCGAGTGTTGTATCAAAAGCAAAAGCGGCAACTCGCTAGAGGAACATTAAGGGATACATTTTATTCCGATAACCGATGGAAAAGGCTATCTTGTGTCAGGTTACCTCGCCTGATAGTCGAATTTCCACTGTTGATGGATCCCCGCTTCGACCGCGTCGGAAAGTAAACTTTATGTCCGGTAATTTTTTGATCTACGGAGCAAACGGTTACACCGGTGAACTTATCACGCGGTTTGCGGTCGAACGCGGGATGAAGCCGATCCTGGCCGGAAGGAACGCCATAGCGATCGAAGCGCTTGCGAAAAAGCATCATCTTGAATATCGCGTTTTTTCACTCGATGAAAAAGACCGGCTCGATGAGGCGCTGCAGGAAGTTGAATTGGTGCTTCATTGCGCGGGGCCGTTTTCGTTGACCGTGCAACCGATGGTCGAAGCGTGCCTGCGACATAAAAAACACTACACGGATATTACCGGTGAGATCGCGGTATTTGAGGCGATGGCGCGGCTTGATGAAAAGGCCAGAGATGCCGGAATTATGATAATGCCCGGGGTCGGGTTTGACGTTGTGCCGTCAGATTGCCTGGCAAAACATCTGAAAGACCGCCTGCCGACTGCGACGCATCTGTCGCTCGCTTTTTACGGAACGGGAAAGCTTTCACACGGAACGCAAGCGACTATGACTATGAACGTCGGCAGGGGCGGCGCGATCCGCATGGATGGAAAAATAACACCGGTTCCTGCTGCTTGGAAAAAGCGCGAGATAGATTTCGGTGAGACGACAAAAACCGGTGTGACGATCCCCTGGGGCGATGTCGCTGCCGCGTATTATTCAACCGGTATCCCAAACATAGAAGTTTTTACCGTAGTACCGGAAAAGAATCTGAAAATGCTCAGACTCAGCCGTTACCTGAGTTGGCTGCTGGCAACAAAGCCTTTTCAGGATTAT
>JACDAY010000222.1 GCA_013695195.1 Blastocatellia bacterium
ATGGCCGAAGAGAATTTCTACGAAATGCGCGACGCCGTCGCCGACCCGGTTTTTGTCCGTAAACGCGAGCTTGAAACAAAACTCGAACAAACCTACCCCGATTATTTCTCTAAATATTCAATGGTCACATTCCGCGAAGACCTGCCGTATTCGGTGGCAAAGGAAAAGGGGAATGCGCAGGATCGGTTGTTGATGGAGATTTGTGCGGGCGTTGAGAATGTGAGCGAGATTGCTTTGGATGAGGTTATAAAGCAGATTCAGTTTAGGCAAATCGTATGATTAGAGTATCCTTTGCTTGCGCTTTTAGGGGCACGATTCAGGGTTTCGGACGGGATGAATTGTTGGAACGTGGTGACGACAAAGCGTGAATGGGTGAAGAAATTCTTCGACGCTACATCAGAAAATATGGGCGGCGACATATCAAAGAACGGTGGCAAACGATGTGGAACGAAAATAAGGAGAACATCTTTTGGGACGAGCTTTGTCGATGTTTCCGCGTGCGAAATCTTTCAAAATGAGTTTTACCATTCAAATCGGGGATTGCGAATATTCGTGTGCCCATCCGATCGACATTTCGATCCCTTTGAATTTCAGCGGCCCGCAGCCGAATGCTTATGGTGTTGTAAATGCGGTGTCGAAGCTTTACGAGGCGGGTAGTCTTGTCGGCGATACCAGAGCAGGCGGGAGCTGTAATTTTGAGCAATATACTTTTATTCCACATTGCAGCGGAACACATACCGAATGCGTCGGGCACATCACCCATGAACGAATATCGATTCGGGATTGTTTGCAGGATGTCTTTATTCCCGCGGTGCTGATCTCGGTTGAGCCGGTAAAGATGAGTGAAACGGATGAGACTTATTCGGTTGAGTTCGGTGAGAATGATATGTTGATAACTCGGAATGCGTTGGAATTGGCACTGTCAGCACCGCCTGCGTTAGCGGATGGGTTCGTCTCAGCCGGAGCAAAGAACCCGCCCGCCCACGCAGACGGTTCTGACCTGTCTGCCCTCGTCATTCGAACCGTGCCGAACGATGAAAGTAAGATGACGCGGGAATACTCAAAATTGATCCCGCCGTTTTTTTCGACTGAGGCGATGGAGTTTATAGCTGAAAACTTCAAACATTTGCTCGTCGACCTGCCGACGATTGACCGGCTTTACGACGAAGGCAAGTTAACGAATCACCGGATTTTTTGGAATATCGAACAGGGCAGCTTTGAAACGAACGCTAATACGAGGATAAACAGCACGATCACGGAGTTAATCTATATTCCGAATGAGGTTGAAGACGGTAATTACCTTTTGAATCTGCAAATTGCGCCCTTTGCGGCGGATACGAGCCCGAGCCGTCCGATATTGTTCAAACTCTTGCAAAAGAATCCTTCGGAATAACTGAAAACTGATAGCTGATGGCTGATAGCTTTAAAGCCGTACAACTTTTCGGCTCGAAACGGCGACCAACTCAAGATGAAACTAAGATTTCCCGCACTTTTGTTCCTTTGTTTTTCCTTCGCATCTTCGGCTTTCGGGCAGGCGTACATGAACGATATTGTGCGTGATTCCGCCCGATCCGATAAACTGACTGGCGGCACGATCGAAAAAACCTCGCTCGCCGATGGAGAAAACGATCTCAGGATCACGATAAACGTTCCGGCTTTTCAGATGACGCTGTGGCAAAACGGCAAAGAAGTAAAATCTTATCCGATAGGCGTTGGGCTGCTCGATTATCCCATCATAATCGGCCGCCGCGAAGCTTCTTCCATCGAATGGAATCCCGTTTGGATACCGCCCTCGAGCGATTGGATCGAGAAATCGAGCACAGTCAAGCCGGGCGAGATAATTTTGCCTACCGACCCGCGCAACCCGCTCGGAAAGGTGAAGATCCCGCTCGGTTACGGTTATCTAATTCATCAGGCGAAAGGGCCGGGCGATATGGGAAATCTGGTTTCGCACGGCTGCGTCCGGGTCATGCAGAGCGATCTTTATGATTTGGCGGAAAAAATAGTCGCGGCTCGCTCGCTTGATGTAATGCCGGAGCAGATTAGCGCGGCCAAGCGTTCGAAAAAAACGCTCATCGCACCGCTCGATCCAATTATTTCTGTAGAGATCACATACGATACTATGGTCGTCGAAGCTGGGCGACTGCATATCTACCCCGATGTTTACGGCTACAAAAAGAATACGGTCACCAATCTAAAGCGGGAATTAAAAACAAGCGGGATCGACTATTCGGAAATTTCTGATTCGGCGTTGGCGAAAATGATTGCGGCTGCAACCGCTAAAAAGCAATTTGTCGTTGATATCGCCAGCCTGGATTCAGACAATGCATTGAAGAGCGGAAAAGTAATCCCGGTACTGTCCACTACCGTCCAACCAAAACCTGGTCCAATAAAACGTAAAAAGCTGCGAAGATAAGCTTGGAACTGGGAATTCGGAAGCTGAAACTCGAAAAGCTATTTCCCCGGCACAAACTCCCAATGCCACGGCTCGTAAAAATAAGGATAAAAACCGAAGCGGTGCGCATTTTTCACCAGCCACTTATAAACAGGCGTTTGCACCTGAAGCGTCCGGTTGGCGTCTTTTGTTGAAACCGGATCGCCGCCGACGTATATGTCAATTGCGTGGCCCGTGAAATGAGGGCTGTGTTTCGCAAGCTGAGCCCGTCCGGCGTTCGGCTCCTTTTTTCGCAATTGGTCTTGATACTCGCGCGAACGAAAAGCTGAAATTATCCGCAAAAACTTCTCTTCCGAAGCAAGTTCGCCGGTTTTTGTCAGTTTCAGGCTCAACGACGGATCTTTGGCAGCGGCCTGCAGCATCTGCCGATAAGCGGCATATGTGCGCCGTTCACACTTCAAAAGTTCAGCGTTACGCGTCAGGTCGTAAAAATCGGAAATGGGAGCCGAATAGAGCTTGTCCGGCGACGTAAAAGTGCTGCGATTCAGCCTTTGCGATTGCCAGATTTTTATAAAAGCCTCGAGTGTTTCCCTGTCTATAACTCCGGTCGGCGACAGCTGTGACCTTGCTTGCCAAACTGAAATGGCACGTGCGAATTCTGGGGAGCCGACCGAACCGGCCGTTTTAACAGTTTGATTGATTAGCGCCGAATAAATGCTCCAACCGCTCTGAAGCTTGCCGCCGAAATCCCACCGGAGAGAATCTTTTAACCTGGTATTTTCCGCCGCGGCTCGAACAAAAGCGGCCGAATAAACAGCCGTGGAGTTATTTTCGGTATTATCGGAAGTTGTCAGGCTCTGCGATTCGGATTGATGAACTGAAATTTTTTCGCCGCTCGGTTTTTGTCCGTAAACATTTAATTCAACAATCGCGAAATACAAAACAACTCCGCCGAGAACGACTCCGACAACTGTTTGATAAAAGATATTTTTTCTGGTCATAAAAGGCTAAAAGATATGATGATTTTGCGGCCGTTTGAAGTTTGCCCGAATTTGCACTGTTACTTGTCCTTGGGGTTTAATGCATGCTCAAGAGCGGGTTTTAGATGCGGGAATACGAATTCAAAACCCGCGTCTTCCAAACGCTTAGGAACTACACGGGCGCTGGACAGCAAAAGAGCTTCGCCCATCTCACCGAACATCAATCTAACTGCAAATTCGGGCAGCGACAGAATCGTCGGCCGGCTCAAGACTCCGCCAAGCGTTTTTGTAAATTCTTCATTCGTCACGGGATTTGGGGACACAGTGTTGATCGCCCCGCGTAATGTTTCTTTTTCGAGGACAAAGTTTATTACGGCGATTAAATCGCTAAGGGCGATCCACGACATCCATTGCTTGCCGCTGCCGGCCGCGCCGCCCAGACCTAAACTAAACGGCGTCAGCATTGCAGCGAGAGCGCCGCCTTCCTTTGCGAGCACCGGCCCGATCCGAAGCATGGCCACACGTATGCCAAGCTCTCCGGCCAGTTCCGCCTCCGCTTCCCAATCTTTCGCAAGTTCACTGAGAAAGGTATTTCCGATTGAACTTTCTTCAGTTAAGATCTCGTCTCCGCGATCTCCGTATATTATCCCGGACGCGGAAATCAGGGTCCTCGGCCGGTTTTCCAGTTTACTTAACGCTTCTACGACGCACCGGGTACCGAGAACGCGGCTATCGCGTATGGCCCGCTTTTTTTCGTCCGTCCATCGAAAGCCGCTAATATTCTCGCCCGCCAGGTGCACAACCGCATCGAGGCCTTCGAGCCGCTTCAAATCTTCAGACGCAAAACCTTCCTTCGTGGCCCACTGAATCTCATTCGGCTTTTTGGGGTCGCTTCGGGTCGCAAGCATCATTTCATAACCCTTTTCCGTAAAGGATGTTTGCAGCTCCCTCCCGATTAAACCGCTGGCTCCAGTGATCAGAATTTTCATTTAATTAACGTAAAACAGGCTAAGAGCCCGTCGTATCTAATTCTTCTCGCAACGCGCGCTTGTAAATTTTCCCGGTTCCGCCAATTGGCAGCTCTTCCCGGAATTCGACGTAGCGCGGATATTTGTTCGCGGCAAATTGCCCTTTGCACCATTCCACGAACTGTCCTTCCGTAAGTTCGGCGCCTTGTTTCAGCACGACGAACGCCTTTACTTCTTCGCCGAGGCGTTCGGACGGCACGCCGATCACCGCGCAAAGCGATACTGCCTCGTGCGTCATAATAACTTCTTCCAGCTCGCGCGGATAAACGTTGTAGCCGCCGCGAAGTATCATATCTTTTTTGCGATCCACTATGGATAGATAGCCTTCTTCGTCCATAACGCCGATGTCGCCGCTGTGAAACCAACCATTTTTGAAGGCTTCGGCGGTCGCCTCGGGGCGTTTGTAATAGCCTTTCATCACGTTGGTACCGCGAATTACTACTTCCCCACGCTTGCCGCGCTCGACTTCTTTATCGTCTTCATCGACGCACTTAATCTGAACGCCGAAGATCGCCTGTCCCACAGTTCCTGCTTTGGAAGGCTTTGAGAAATGATTGAACGTGGCGAGCGGCGACGTTTCCGAAAGGCCGTATCCTTCCATTACCCGAACGCCGAATTTCTTCTCAAACGCTTTCATTACCTCAATAGGCATCGGGGCGCCGCCCGAAGTGCAAACCTTCATATTTTCGGTAATTTTCGATATTTCGTAACCTGTTTCGTCGACGTATTTCATGATCGCCCAATACATTGTCGGGACGCCAACCCAAAAATTTACCTTCTCCTTTTTCATTGCTTCAAGCGCTGCCAAAGGTTCGAATCGCGGAAGAAGCACGACGCGGCTTCCGCCATACATATTCGTATTCATCTGTACGGTTTGCCCGGTTGTGTGAAAAAGCGGAAGCGTGATTAGAACAGTTTTTTGTTTGCCGTCGGTAAAATCAAGCACCGGCAGATGTGTCAGCCAAGTCGTCGTTACGTTCGACATCAGATTCAGATGCGTCAGTTCCGCTCCTTTAGGCTGGCCCGTCGTGCCGGATGTATAAAGGATCGCGCACGTGTCGGACGGAGCGGTTGGATATGTCTCGAATTTGTCAGATTTATCCGACGTGAGCTGGGTCAGCGTTTTATGTGGTGAAAACGGGCTTGCAGCCGCCGGATCCTTTGTCATTACGACCAGATTTTCACAGGTTTCCACCTGGTCAAACGCTTCCTTAACACATTTAGCAAGCGGAAGTTCGTCGGTGCCTTCGAACACAAAAACCGCTTTTGCGTCCGAATCCCGCAGGTGATACGCAGCTTCACGCGGTTTGAACAAAACGCTGAGCGGAACGACTGCTGCACCGGCTTTCAGTATTCCATAATAGACGGCGGGAAAATACGGCAAGTTCGGGCAACTCAACGCCACTTTGTCGCCGTGCCCGATTCCCATGTCGACGAGCGAGTTCGCCACCTTGTTTGACAACGAATTTAGCTGCCCGTAGGTCATACGTACGTCATTCCAGACGATAGCTTCCCTTTCCGGTGTCAGGCGGGCATGATGTTCGATAATCGAAGCCAGGTTTAGTGTGGTTGCGCTGTTTTCCATTAATTTTCAGAGTTTGAAACACGACAAAGTGATAATAAACGTAAATACCCGAATATCATAGTTCTTTCACTCCGAAATTTATCGTCTTGCTGCCGTAAATTTCGTGACCGGTTTTTTGAACAGAATGAACCTGCCAATTTTCGTGTTTATCTGGAAAATCCGTTCGGAAATGCGCCCCTCTCGATTCTTCACGCCAGAAGGCGGCTTCGGCAACGAGTAAAGCGAGCGTTACAAAGTTGTTTGATGAAATGCTCAGGTTCGATTTTGCGATCTGCTGAAATTCCCGCAACGCACGCCGCAGCGAATCCTTGTCCCGCAGGATCCCGACGCGTTCCCACATGGAACGCTTCACGCGTTTTTTAACCGCGGTGGCAAGGCCGGTTCCCAATTCCAAGTTCCGAGTTTCGAGTTCCGCCGATTCCAACTCGGAACTCCGAACTCTGAACTCTGAACTGTCTGAAACGGCGGCTTCTCCGGCTCTAGCGCCAAAAACCAGGCCTTCAAGCAGCGAGTTCGATGCCAGGCGATTTGCGCCGTGGACGCCGGTGCAGGTTACTTCGCCCGCAGCGTAAAGGCCTTGCACGCTAGAGCGCCCGTGGAGATCGGTACGGACACCGCCCATAAAATAATGCGACGCGGGCGATACGGGAAGTAGATGTTTTGCGATATCAAGGCCGTAAAATTTGCATGTTTCGTAAATTTTCGGGAAACGTTCTTTTAGAAAAACCTCATCCATTGCAGTCATATCAAGAAAAACGGTCCGCGTTCCAGTGCTCCGCATCTCTGCGACTATCGAGCGCGATACTATATCGCGCGGAGCGAGCTCGCTTCGCTCATCGTAACGCGCCATGAAACGCTCGCCGTATTTATTTCGTAGGATTCCGCCTTCGCCACGCATCGCTTCGCTTAGCAAAAAACGCGGGGCTTTCTCGACGTTCAGCGCCGTCGGGTGAAATTGGATAAACTCCATATCAGCCATTTCTGCACCGGCAAAATAAGCCATCGCCATTCCGTCACCTGTTGCGACCGGCGGGTTAGTCGTGTGCAGGAAAAGCTGCCCCGCTCCGCCTGTGCAAAGAATAACGGCTTTGGCAAAAATGTTTCGCGGAGCGCGAAGTATAGGATCGAGGAACCGCACGCCGACGCAACGGCCGTCCGATACCAGAAGGCTTTCGGTATTCGCAAAGGGCATCAAGTTGATCGATTTCTCCCGTCCCGCCCGCACTATCAATGCCCGGACGATCTCCTTGCCGGTCGAATCGCCGTGCGCGTGCAAAATACGCCGGCGCGAATGGGCTGCTTCCCGCGTAAAAACCAGCCTCCCGCCGTCACGGTCAAACTCCGTTCCCCAATCGATCAACTCTTTTATATATTTCGTGCCTTCTGTAACCAGCGCCTCCACCGCTTCTGGATCGCAAAGCCCGGCACCGGCGGTCAAAGTATCTTCTTCATGAAGCTCAGCATTATCGTCATCCGACAACACGACTGCCACGCCGCCCTGTGCATATTCCGTGTTCGATTCGCTCGCCTTATCCTTCGTCAAAACCGTAACGCACGCACCGGATCCAGCAAGCGCAATCGATGCACGAAGCCCTGCCACACCACTTCCGATAACTATAAAGTCGGTTTCTAAAGACATCAACGGAAATGTAGCAGATAATGAAAACGGTAGCGAATTTTAGAGAGTCAGAACTGCCAATTTAGCTTCAGCTTGCCTGTGACTTCACGCCATTCTTGAGCATTTGCACATTTCGCCTCACGCGGAGTGCAGAAACCGTAATAATCAGTGTTTTCGTACCATCCGGAATGGCTGCAATCCAGACCCAATCATATAACGTGATTAAGTTCAGGGTTGAAAAGCGTTATGCTTGATCAAGCTTCTGCCGATCTCGAATCTTTTGACTTGTTTTCGAAATCTTCCGGCTTGTAAAGCCCCTCGTACGCTCCCTTTCTCAGGTTAATGCCGTATTCGGTGAAGGCCTTTAGGGCCGAAAGCATTTGAGACCAGCCCATGCAGTTTCCGTATGAGCTCTTCAAATCGTCATCATTTCCTTTCCATCCGCTTTCGGATATCTTTACAAGTGTCTCGTCGGGGCCGGTTTTTTCGAAGTTCATCTCGACGCGGGTGTTGTACCCGCCGCCTGCAACTTCCCATTCAACGGCTATCAGCTTGTTCGGTATTACTTCTTTTACTTCGACAGGAAAGGGGCCTATTTCCGCTCCCGGCGTGTCAGCGAATGCCCACTCGACGGTCGTGCCTTCGTTCAGCGGCGCGCTCGCTCCGCCAGTGGTAAAATACCCGCTCAGTTTGTCCGGGTTGTAAACAGCGTCAAACACTTCTTCGACAGGTTTTTGTATTTTCGTCTGCACTTGAAATTTTAGCTCCATATTGCCTCCTTTTAATAGGAGCCAAGTATATGTTATAATTCTATAACATGTCAACAGCGAATAAGCACGATTTGATCTTTAAAGCGCTTGCCGACCGGCGGCGGCGCGGCATCCTCGATATTTTAAAGGATGGGCCAAAAACAACGGGCGAGCTTTGCACCCATTTTAAGGACCACGACCGCTGCACGGTTATGCAGCACCTTGGCATTCTGGAAAAAGCCGGGTTAATTATAGTGCAGAAAAAAGGCAGGTTTCGGTGGAATTATCTGGATGTCGTGCCGATACGGGAAATTTATGACCGTTGGATAAATCAATATGCGTCACCATCGGTGGAACTATTGACACGGCTGAAGCATGATCTCGACAATTGAAAAACCCGCTGAAATTCTCAGCGGGTTTTGTTTCAAAAATCAGGAATGCTGCTATCCCTGAGGCATTGTTAATACCTGTCCCGGTTGTATTTTATCCGGATCACTGATCTTGTCACGGTTAGCTTCGTATATCTTCTGCCAACTTACGCCATGTTTTGCACCGATCTTGCTGAGGCTGTCGCCCGACTGGACTGTATAGGTGGTGCCTGACGCGGGCCCGCCCATTCCGCCGGTTTCGATATCCAGCACGAGGTCGCCAGTTCGATATTCCGGGTCAATGCGGTTGTATTCGTCCCAAAGCTGTTTTTTTACATCTTCCGAGGGCGCGGTTCCGTGAATTCGGAGAAAACCCTCGCCGTCTTCTGTTGTAACATTTGAAACGCCAAGCTGGTTCGCCAGGTCGATCACGGTCTGATATTTATCTCGTAAAGCCATTTATCTTTTCCTCCTATTTTTCCTCGGTCGCTTCATTTTTAACCGGTTTTCCGCCATTAGCTACCTGTGCCGCCTGAATAACTTCGGCCAACTTACCTTTCGGATATGTTCCGCGTATTGTAGCAGGCGTAGTTGTTACGTCGATCGTTATATTGTTGAATCCTTTCGCCCTCAACTCACTTTCGATCCTGGATTTCATCATCGGATCGGTATTGGCGACGAGCGGCGTTGCGGTTGCCGTTCCCATCGGCGTGGCCATATTCACATTTAGATTAGTCCGGTTCGCATTACTATCGTTTCTGTTGCAAGCTCCGATAAATAATGCGACGGTCAAACTGAGTATTGCTAGAAATTTTATTTTCATTTTTCCTCCTGAAGAAAATCTGCTGAATATTATCGACTGTAAAAAAACCTTAACGGAAGCATTAAGCATTGCTTAGTAACTTCCCAAAAAATAAATTGGTCAATTGGACAATACTGATACATTCAAATGTATTTTTCAAGCCGCTCCGTCGAATTCACGAAAATACTTCCTCGGCTATTTGTCGTGCTATATCAAACGAGGTTAGATCGGGCTTGACGATAAAATGCCAGTCGGCGAGACAATAGAGTTCCTGCCGGGCATCGAAGAGTTTCCGGGCCGAGCTTTTGTTTCGGGCAAGCGGCCTCTCCTTCCTTGAAAAACGTATATTGTTCCAGCAATGATTGAAATTCGATTCAAGCCAAACGCTGGTCATTCCGTGTTCGCGAATCAGGTCGCGATTTTCGGCCATCGTCCACGTGCCGCCGCCAAGCGAAAGGATTCGAACGTCGGTTTTATTCAATGCCCGTTTTAGATTCTCGGTTTCGATCCGCCGAAAGACAGCTTCGCCATCCGCATTGATAATTTCAGCGATTCTGCGATGCTCGCTTACTTCGATTAAAGTATCGAGGTCTATCTTTTGGCACCGCAGTAAATAAGAAAGATGCCGGGCTACACTGGATTTCCCAACGCCCATAAAGCCTGTCAATGCAATGCGCTTTTCGCAATTCATAACTGTCCGATCCAGTACCTGGCCTTCTATTTCATTACGTCCGCAAGCATATCAAAAAAGCCTGGAAATGAAATTGCGGCGCACTCTGCTCCGAGTATTTCGGTCTCGCCGTCCGCAAGTAATCCGGCCACAGCGAATGCCATGGCAATCCTGTGATCGCCGAAGGAATCGACCGTGGCTCCTTTCAAATAGGATTTTTCAACCCGTAAGCCGTCCTCGAACTCTTCGACGGACGCATTCATCTTTCTCAAATTTTCAACCACAGCGGAAATTCTATCAGATTCCTTGATCCTCAACTCGGAAGCATTCCTGATTTCCAGCCCGCCATCCACCTGCGTTCCCGCCACTGCCAGAATCGGGATCTCGTCAATCAAGTTTGCGATAACGGGGCCGCTTAATAAATTTGAGCCCCGCCCGTTTGGAACGCTTTTCTTTCCCGTAATAATCAATTTTCCTACAGGTTCGTTACAAATTTCCCGGCGATCCGAGATACTAATGTCTGCTCCCAAACGACCCAAAACTTCGATTACGGCGCTTCTTGTTGGATTTATCCCCACATTCGGCAGAATAATTTCCGAGCCATCCAAAAATGCGGCGGCAACAATAAAAAAAGCTGCTGACGAAACATCGGCGGGAACGGACAAATCTTTCGCCGTCAAATTCGCATCGCCGGAAACAGTGATTTTTTTTACGCCGTTAACGACTGCTTCAGAGACTTTAACGCCGAACCAACGCAGCATTCGCTCAGTGTGGTCGCGCGTGGGCGTCGGCTCAAATACAGATGTCTCGCCTTGCGCATTCAATGCTGCAAGCATGATACACGACTTTATCTGGGCGGAAGCAACCGGCAATTCAAAGTCAATCTGGCGAAGCGGCTTTTTGCCGAAAATCCTGAGCGGAGCATTATTCCCCTCAGCATCGATCTCGGCACCCATCAATCGCAGAGGATCAATCACCCGTTTCATTGGACGTTTTTGTAACGATTCGTCGCC
>JACDAY010000226.1 GCA_013695195.1 Blastocatellia bacterium
GTGCTGGGGCTGCGCGACGCACCTCGACGCGAGCGGCCGAACGATCTTCGTCCTTGATGCTCACCGCGATGATGGCACCGGCGATGTAACGATTGACGGCCGGATCAACAATCAGGCTGAACTGAAACGGTTTGCTGTTCGCGCATTGCCAAGGCTGCGATTCGCGCCCGAGGGCGAAACACTAGATTAGAAATCCGATGTTCGTCTCGAACTTGGTGAGCAAAATTGGTAGCGTGTTCGGCAACACTGCCGTTTGTGCTTCCTAGCGCTTTTGGTTAAGAGGGGTGGCGAGTAGCTCGCTCAGTTGCGTCACGCAATCCGGCGCTTCGCGCAACACCGCCGCCAGGGCCGGCTTCGCGATCTCGATCACTTCGCAATCATCCTCCGCCCGCACCGTGGCGGTCCGGTTCAGTTGATCAACGAAACCGCGGTAGGAGGTACTGTCACGTTCCGTAGCAAAAATCGTAGCACGCTCCGAAACTCACTACGGACGCATACGCTCCGTAGTCAGATGATCTATTCGTTTCATTCGACGTCACATCGGCAAGGTCCGCAGATTCGGAGGCAACAGATCGGCGCGGTGCCAGTTATTGCCAGAAAAACGGCACGTACTGGCGATGAGTGGCAACTTCTGACGCGGTCGTAAAGGATTTCGTCTCTCTTTGCCCCGTAGCGAGTCGAGTTTAGGAAACCCTCGTTCTATCCGTTGAACTACGGGGACGCCTGGTAATCAGATGGCGATGGCAGAAACCCGTCTCGGAATAGTGCGAGTTCTACCGCGAAGTCGACCTTTACTCTCTGAATTTGATTATTTGGAAATGCTGCACCGCCACAGCAACGCGGTCAAACTTGAAGCATCCAGCAAAATTTATTAATCGAGATTTCCCTAGAGCGTGTCATGCACTTTGGGAGAGAGCCAGTTCGTAGCTGCGACGCCTCGTCGCAGGAAGTGGCCGCGGCGCCCTCGCCGCGAAGCTCGCACTCGCGTGGCATCCGGTGCACCCGGGAAATCTGGCGGCGAGGGCGCCGCCCGCACCTCCTGCGACGAGGGCGGCGCAGCTACGATTCCCACTTCGCGCACACGCCGACATTTCGAGGCAAAGTGCATGACACGCTCTAGAGGGAATTGGATGAATGAAAAACTCTTGGGGTTGGGGGGCGCCTGACCCAGTAAGGTTTTTATGTGGCGGTGATCTTCTCGACCTGCCGGGCGCTTCTTCGTTGAGGGCGCGCTTTGGCATTGGGGATTGCACGATACAACGCCGTGACAATACTAATCGCAAAGCATGAAAGCGGACTTCAAATGCGGCTACGTGTTTAGGCGAGGCGCGCGAAGTTGTCCGACCTGCGGCAGCACGCGGAGGAGCGAGACCGCGGCGAACGTCTTGCTGGGACTCGGTTCGTGAAAAAAATCCGCGTGGCTTTCGTCGATTGGTGGTTCGGCAACGAAGACGAGCACCTGACGCGCGTATCCGGACCCTCGGTTGCCCCCTTCCGCAAGCTCGTGGAGATGCTCGCCCAACGCGGGGTCGGAGTCGAAATCGCATTTCCGCCCGGTCCGGAGTCGCGTCCCGATCTGGCGATCTTCGGCCCCTTTGGCACGCTGGCTACGGCGGACTCGTATGACGGCGCCCTGAAACTCTTCTGGTGCAACGAGAACTTGGCGCTGACGCCCTTCGCGGCGTATCGCGATTATCAGCCGCATTTCGACTACTACTTCACGCACGGGCCAACCACCGATCGCAACTTCTGTATCACGAGCTCGATTTTCCACTACCACTTGCCGCGACTCGCCGCACCTCGCCCGCCAGCGGACACCGAGCGGCTGCTCGCCGCCAAGACGAACTTCGCCTGCTTCCTTTACAGCAACGACAGCGTGGAGGCGGAATTCGACGGGGTGCACCTGCGCAACGATTTCTTTCGCCGGCTGAGTCGCGTGCGTCCGGTCACCAGCGGCGGTGAAGTGATGAACAACATCGGCGGCCCAGTCCCGCGCTCGGAAACGGGAGCGTTCCTGGCCAAGCACAAATTCACCATTGGGTTCGAGAACAGCCGGACCGAGGGCTACATCACGGAGAAACTGGTCCAGGCTTTCCTGCACGGCGCAGTGCCGATTTACTGCGGGCCACCGGACGTAGGCCGCTATTTCAACGAGCAGGCCTTCGTCCTCTACACCGGCAAGAATTTCGACGAGGTGCTCGAACGCCTCCATGGGCTGGATCGCAACGTCGATGAATATGCGCAGATGCTGGCTGCGCCCAAGCTGACCACCCCGCTCCACCCTGACTATCGGCCAGAATCGCTCGATGAACGGATGACGGAGATCATCCAGCGACTGCGACCCGCCTAGCGGAAGGCCTTGTATTTCACCAGCCAGACGGGGCCTCCGAGGCGGCAGACAGATACCCTCGTTCTATCCGTTGAACTACGGGGACGCGCTCGGACGCACATTGTCGATTTGCGAGGGCGGAATGTCCAGCAGGAGGCAGCACCCCCGCGCTTTCAATAGCTGAGATTTAGACGCAATCCCGCCACCACTGCGGTCGCCGCATCCTCCCGCGCCCCGGGATGAATGATCATTTGCAGAACGGGCTGCACGGAAACGCTAGGCGGATTTCGCGCGGCGCTGAGTCCTACGCGGCACCGCGGTCGAGGAAACAAAACTGCCAGGGAGGTTGAAACAGGCAGGCCAAATACCGGCGATGAATCGCGGCCATTCCGAAATTTAATAGGTCTCGACCGGAGAGCGTTTGCCGTCCTCGGCGCTGCGCTCCCGTGCCCGCGCCTCGCCCAGCACCGCCACGCGCAGTTCCCAAATCTCTTCATTCAAGGCGGCGAAGGCGCTTTTCGAGAATT
>JACDAY010000231.1 GCA_013695195.1 Blastocatellia bacterium
AAACTATGAATCAATAGAATTCAACAAACCAATCCCTGATTCGATTTTCGCAAAGCCTGCGAATCCGAAGGACTTGAAGGCTTTGAAATTATAAGCGATGTGTTTCATCCCTAAAGTTTACTGTCAAATTTCTCCCTGCGGCCGAGGTGAAGCCGGGGAAGCTATCGATTGGTAAGAAGAGGGAGAAACCGGGCTGGGTGCCACTTTTCGAGAGTCGGTTGAAGCAGCTATTTCTACTTATTCAAACTAATCCACACGCCTATCGCATCATATAGGATCAAAGGTGAGGCGAGTTTCCACACCAGCCGCAATCCAACATTTGGCTTGTAAATAAAGTGTAATAGCGTTTTTGTTCCTCCGTTCCACCTGCACCACTTTTATGGCGGAAATTGGAAACGCCTACCTCCTCAAATTGCCCGTTTTCACCGTTTTTGGTATCGTAATAGATTGCCCGTTTCTTAATAATTTATAAACAGGATTTATCGAATGGCGACTGCAGCAAAGAAATTTAATAATACAAAAAATAAAAAGGCGCAGCAGACAAATGGCAGCGTGATTGTTGCCGAAGAGGCTAAGACTACCGAGGCCGACGGCTACGTCGAAGCAAAAAAGACGCACAAGACTGCGAAAGGCACCGCCGCTGAAAAGCCGAACAAGGCCACTAAAGCCGCGGCAAAGAGGACGAATGGTCATCACGGACTCGATACCAAAACCCTTGTCGGGCTATATCGCACGATGTATATGTCGCGGCGGATCGACGATAAGGAAATTCAGCTAAAGGGCCAGAACAAGATTTTTTTCCAGATCTCGGGTGCCGGGCACGAAGGCGTCCTTGCCGGCGCCGCTTTGGCGATGAAGCCGTCATACGATTGGTTTTTCCCGTATTACCGCGACCGCGCTTTGATGCTTGGGCTTGGAATGACGGCATTAGAAATGCTTTTTTCCGCTGTCGGAGCTGAGGCGGATCCGAATTCGCACGGGCGGCAGATGCCTTCGCATTGGGGCCATAAGGATTTAAATGTTCCTTCGCAGTCTTCTTGTACCGGAACGCAGGCACTGCACGCGGTCGGCGCGGCGGAAGCGAGCTATCGTGCCAATCTCGTGGAAGGTTTAAAAGACAAGATCACGGGGTTTAAAGGCGACGAGGTCGTCTATATGTCGGTCGGCGACGGTACGACGAGCGAAGGCGAATTTTGGGAAGCGCTCAATACTGCTTGCAATCTTAAATTGCCGGTGATCTTCGTCGTCGAGGACAACGGTTATGCGATCAGCGTGCCGGTCGAAGTCGGCACGGCGGGGGGCGATATCTCGAAGCTGGTTTCGGGATTTCCCAATCTTTTAATGCAGAAATGCGACGGCACCGATCCCCTTGAAAGCTATGCCGCATTCAAACGGGCCGTCGAATATTGCCGCAAGCGCAAGGGCCCGGCGTTTGTGCATGCTAAAGTCGTTCGCCCTTATTCGCACTCGCTGTCGGATGACGAAAAGAACTATCGTCCCCCGGAAGAGTTGCAGGCGGACGCGGCGATTGACCCGATAAAGACTTACGCCGAATTTTTGATGACCGAAGGAATCGCGTCGTCCGAAGCCCTGGAAAAACTGCGAACTAAAGTAGACGCGGAAGTGAATGAGGCGGCGGACATCGCGCTTGTAACGCCACAGCCGGCGCCGGAAACAGCGCTTCGCAATGTTTTTTCGCCCGATGTCGATCCGACCTCAAAAGATTTCGATACAGAGGATGGCGCCGAGCTTTCGGGCAATGCGGGGACAATGGTCGATCTGATCAACCGCACTTTGCACGAGGAAATGGAACGCGATCCGCGTATTGTTATTTTCGGCCAGGACGTGGCGGATGTTTCGCGGGAAAAATATCTCGAACAGGTCAAAGGCAAGGGCGGGGTTTTCAAAGTTACTGCAAATCTACAGCGAAAATTCGGCTCGGCCCGCGTTTTTAATTCGCCGCTGGCCGAGGCAAATATTATCGGCCGCGCGGTCGGAATGGCGATCCGCGGGTTAAAACCTGTGGTCGAGATACAGTTTTTCGACTACATTTTCCCGGCGTTTCACCAGATCCGCAACGAGGTCGCGGTCACTCGCTGGCGTTC
>JACDAY010000238.1 GCA_013695195.1 Blastocatellia bacterium
TTTATGCCGACGGTGAAGCGTGGATTGAGGGCGGAAACGATTTAGCAAATATGGTTGACCTTCCTACCGCAAAGACCTGACGGCCCGCTCGACCATTCCGTCGAACGCCGCCTCAAGCGGTTCATTAACACCGCGCAAGCCTGCGACCACCTTTTCGCCCCATTCGATGTATTCGCGTCTTCTCCGAATATCCCAATCCGCGGGCGGATTTTCCATTGCGTCGCGGATGTTGCTGATCTTATCGGCAAGTTTAACCAGCTTCGCGCCGCGGGATAATTGGGGGGCGTGCTCGATTTGAAGCTCTTTTCGTCTCTCTTTAGGAAGCGATTTGTCGTCCGAAAGCTCCAGAACCATTCCACAGACTTCGGCGCCGAAGCGCTCAGTAATTTCCTCTTTTGTAGTTTCGGTATCTTCAATTGTGTCGTGCAAAATAGCAGCAGTCAGGACATTAAAATCTTCAACATTTCCGATATTGGCCAACAGATTCAATACTTCGAGCGGATGATTTATATATGGATCGCCATTGCCTTTGCGCGTCTGGCCGCGATGTTTTTGCGCAGCAAAATAGGCGGCGTTAGTGAACATGGCTAAATCAGACATAGAGATAAATTCTGGGAAGTGTGAACGGGCACTTCCCGGGTTCTGTTGAGACATAAGCAAATTTTCATCCTAAGTTCCATTAGGAACGACATGTTTGTAGTTAAATTTTATTAACAAAACAGTTGAGTTCCATAGGAACGGCATAAAAATAGGCCGTTCCTATGGAACTCAATGCATATATTGACGGCCGGCTACAAACATAACGCTCCTAACGGAGCTGGAATCACAGTATCAACAGAACCTAGACTTCCGATTTTCCAAGACCTATTTAATCACTTCAATCGCCAATGTCTGCTGGCCTGAAATAATAAATTCGGCAGGCGCGACTTCCAACTCGCTGACGACAGTCTGAAGTGCGGGCTTTATGCCGCCGGCAGTTCGGTTGTTGTTCAAAGTGGCCAAAACCGATGGCGGCAGATTCGGCATTTCGCTGGCACCAATGATCGCGCCGTTCGTTGTGCGGAATGTCTGGGCATAAAGGCGGTCGGGAAGCTTTATTTTGTTGATGGTTTTTATCAAGTCAGCCAAATCGCGCGGAACAAACTGCTGCATAGCCGACGCCTGTTGAATAGAAACGCCATCGCCGACCGTTATCGAAAAGATCCCGGCGGGCGTATCCGCGGGAATTTTGACTGGGATTTTCTGCGTGAATATTATGCCCGAATTTGTCCGTGCAAACGCCTGAACCTCGACCGTCTCGCCGGCTTTTACCTCAGTGCGGTCTAGTGAAATTCTTTCCAGGGTTGCAGTCTTGCTTCCGTCATTCGACCTCAGATTGAGTACCAGGCCGCTGATTTCAAGCCCTTCAAAGCGGCTTCGCAACAGAGCGTTGACAGGGATAGCGACCGAAGCGGCCGCAAACTGTGTAGCCTGTCCGCCCGTGAACCGCCGCTGTATCCTGACCGATTCCTGGCCGTGAATTTTTATCTCTCCGCTTACCTCGACGGTCGAATCACCGATGCTTCGTTCCTGTGCAACCGCTGCGTTATAAACAGCTATATTCAAGAGGAGCGGTGTGAGAAAATCGTCTTTGGCGACTTCGAAATTCAACTGGTCGGTCTGCCCGCGGCTCGTTTCGATATTGATCGTTACCGGGATCATTTTCGGGACTTGTCCGAGCTTTCCGTAAACCCCGGTCGCGCGGTCCTGCGTCATCGTACCGACCATCGAATCGGGAACGGCAAGCTTAAACGAATTATTAATATTCGGAATTACGGTTACGACGTGCGATTCCGACATCGGCAGATCCGAGATGCCGAGGCTTAAAAACGGATGGCCGAAAGCGTAGATTTTCTCGCCGTCGCGCCAGGTTACTGTTCCGGCCGCCGCCAGGCTGTAATCACCGCGTGTCAGCTGCATCGAGACCGAATCGCCGCCGAGTAGCGTTGTTTCATCGGCTTTTTTAAGAGGCGTTATCGCCGCCGCTCCGCCGACCGCTGAAACAGGCATCAGTCCGGCCTGCAGCAGCTGCGGAGCATATAAATTCAATGCTTCCTGTGTAAAACCGGTAAAAGTCATAGGAGTCGCGATAGGCTGAAATGACTGTCCGGCAACTGCCATAAGCGGCGAATTCGCCGTGATGCCGGACAAAAGGGCATTGGTAGCGGCCGCGTTCTTTGGAAAATCCGGCTGCCATGTTGTCGACGCAAGCTCTGCAAAGGAAACGGCGCGCGGCTCGACCGGTTTAGATTTTACGTTTTGTTTCTGCTCGAATATGGCGATCATCTGCTCGATCGGCGTGATGCCGCAAATCGGCTCTTTGGAAAATGGAAAGCTGTACGAGATCGCGCCGGCCAGCTTACCGTTTATATAAACAGGCGAGCCGGACATTCCAGCAAAAACGCTAGTCCGGTCGGCGCTGCCGCCGCTCAAACGCCCTACTATCAGGTCCTGTTTCGGGCCGACGCCGCCGGGCAGGACGCCCAGAATTTCGACGTTGAACTCCTCTGGCTCGCTGCCGCGGAAAACGGTGCGTGCCGTGCCGCGCATTCCTTCTCTGACTTCCGACAATGGCAGGAACTTCGTAGCTGAGTCTGCGGCTGATTTGCTTTGGATCTGTGCATGAACACCCACACAGAAAACCGAAAAAAGGATGAAAAAAGTGAAGATTCTAGCGTTGGACATATTTAAAATATTTTTCCTATATACTTGATAATTATGTTACCATTTTAAACGGCATATCTAAAGCCTTTTCTTTAGGCTACTGTTAAGACTCACACCAGGCATGTTCCGGTTGCAATTCCTTTCTTACTTTGAATTATGGCAAAAACTAAACGTCTTTTTAAGAGTTTTTACAGGCTGCTGCTGCCTGTTGCTGTTCTAATTTTTCTAGCGGTTGCATCAGCGTCGGTGTGGTTTGCGCACGAAACATCACATCCGGCGAATACTGATTACCTGGTTACGCCCGCTAAATACGGGCTACTAAGCTCGCGCGGTTCCCAGGTAACGGATGAAACGTGGTCAAACCGTGACGGCACGACCGCACGCGGCTGGCTGCTCCGGGGGGCCGAAAATTCACCTGCCGTTGTGCTGCTTCACAAATACGGAGCCGACCGCTCGCACGTTCTAAATCTGGGGGTAAAGCTCAATGAAGCGACCAATTTCACGGTTTTAATGCCTGATCAGCGTGGCCACGGCATGAACCCGGCCGTAAAATACACATCGTTCGGCGGTTGCGAATCTGACGACACTTCATCCGCGATCGAATTTCTTCGCGGCCAGAAATCGCCGTTACAAATTCCACTGGTCGGTCGGGAGATCGGTATATACGGACTGGAAATGGGCTCTCTCGCAGCAATTTCCGCGGCGTCCAGGGATGAAACCGTCAAAGCAGTGGTGCTCGACTCAGTCCCGAAGGATTCCGACGACTTGATTGGCTTTGTGATGGATAAACGATTCCCTTTTGCCAGTTCCGTAACTTCAAAACTAGCCCAGCTCGGAGCTTACCCGTATTTTTACGAGGGCTGCTATTCGCGGGTGCCGGTATGCGATTCGGCAAAGATGATGAACAATAGAAAAACTTTACTGCTTGCCGGTTTGGACGCCCCTGATTTTCAGAATTCGACCTCCGACCTCGGCAAGTGCTTTCCGGCGAGTACCAAAACCGACACAAAAACAGATCTAAGCCCTTCAGGAATCAGCATGGTAAATGCGTCTATAGAACTGTCCGAAGGGTATGATCAAAGAGTGATCGATTTCTTCAAGCAATCACTCGGCGAGCAGTCAGTGGTCGTGGCTGAAATAGTAAATAAATAAACTAATGGTTAACCTTGGCGGTGCGTGTCAGAACCGCGAGCGGTAGCGACCGAATTCCTGATTCTAAGTATGACCAAGTCAAAATGTGGCGAGATAATCCGGTTACTGCCGTTCCCGGTCTTCTGATAATGCCTGAACGCAACCGACTTAGCAATAATCTCTTCATTTCTTAAAGCCTTACAATTCAATCTTCTTGTCGCTGTGTCCGTTGGTTCGGGCACCTTTGTGAATTTCGGCGCTTTCTTCCATTTTCTCTACTGCATGGCTCAAAATTCCTCGCAGTCGGTTTAGCCGTAATATTGTCGATTCCATAGCAAGCAATTCGTATTTTAGCTCGTTATCAAGTCCGAAGGCGGCAGTAACGAGAAACGATAACTGTTCAGGATCGGACTGCTTAATTTCCGGGAATTTGCCGCGACTGCCGCTTAGGTCGAAAGCGGCCCTTGCGACACGCTCAAATAGCCGGAAAATTTCGTCAGCTGCCGGTTTGAGCACTTTTTCGTCATCGCGGATGTCTTCAAAAAATTCTACTTCCGCCGTCAAATAGGGCTCGCCGAGATCAACGTAGTCCAACACGCGATATCGGATGACGCCGGCTGTTAAAACATTGGAGCGTCCGTCCGGCATTGTTTGAGTCTCGCGCACTTCTGCCACACAGCCGACTGTGCCGGTTGCCGGCCTTTCGGCAAAGCTTTCCTTCGGGTCAAAATAGGAAAGCCCGAAAAGTTTGCGTTCGTGCTCAATGGCCTGAAACATCTGACGATAGCGAGGCTCGAAAATATGAAGCGGCAGCAGTTCATTCGGCAATAATACGAGCGGCAGAGGAAATATTGCCAATTGTTTCATTCCCTCAACTTTTTCGGAAGCTTCTGACATGTTTTGGAGTTGGGAGTCTGGAGTAAAAAGTCATGAGTCGTAAGTCGAGAAATCTCTTTCTTCAGACTTTAGACTCACGACCCTGGTCTAATTTCAATGCTATAAACTCCGCAATTTTTTCAGGATCTTCCTCGCTCAGCGCAAATCTTTTTGCACCGATGACCGCATCGGAAATTTCTTCGACCCGAGTTTTATAGCGGTTGTCGCGGATAATCAAATCTTCGATGACTCGGCGTTCGAGTTTTTCTCGCGTTGCGTCTTCCGGCATATTGGCGGCAACCGCGTATTCAACCGGGACGGTAAAGTTTTTTAAGCGGACATGTAAGGCATTGGTACGTTTTTCCGCAGCTTCGCGAATTTCTTTCAGTGCCGCGTTAAGCGGTGCCTTGATGCCAAGATGTCCGTGCAATTTAATTTCGATTATCGGTCTTGGTTTGTCTTCTTCGGCGACACGCGCCTCGTTTCTGACCTTTTCCAACGCACCTTCGACAATATCTTTTGTATCCGAGTAACCTGAAACGTCAAACGAAAGACGCTGAAACGGCCGCTGGCGATAATCTCTTACATGAGTCGCCGACACGTGGTTATTATCATCAACATCGACAATAAACGCGCCGCGCGTTTCGCGGTATTCGTCAATACTCGTAACTTCCAGTGATCCCGGATTAAATGCCCAGTTATCGATCTCGTAATGCATATGCGTGTGCCCGAGTCCGACGTATTCGGTTACGGATTTAAGCTCTTTTAAAGCAGTAATCGAAAGAGCGGGAATCGGATGCGTCTGATGGCCTTCGACGTCGGTGTGCAGCATCAGAATATGAAAAGCATCTTCGCGGCGATTCTCCGCGACCGCCGCCGTTAGCATAGGAATAGCCCAATTTGCAGAAGCTCCGTACCAATGAGAGCCGAAGATTCGCGCCCTTCCAATATCAATAAAACCGCCGCGTTTACTGTCTCCTTCCCACGCCTCGTAATTTATTTTCCCTTCGTGATTCGTCGGCTCCAACAGATAAATGAGATTCCAATTGGCCAATGAGCGTAGCCAGCTGTATTCGCTGTCGCTGTGTTTTTGGTCGTGATTGCCTTCGATCGCTATGATGGGAATTCCGGCCTCCTTCAAAAGATTCAGACCGGCCACTGCATAATTCATCGTTTCGGGCGGAACGTTTCGCTTATGAAAAAAATCTCCGCACATTATTACAAAATCGACCTTTTCAGCGACTGCATATCTCTCTAAAACATCGATCCACGCATCGAAGAAATCGCGCGGGCTTTCAGGAAGCTGATAACGCGTACAGCCGAGATGCACATCTGAAATGTGGAGAAACTTCATATAGCGATTATAACAGGCAAAGTGGCGGAAACACGACCGGTAGGGAGTGTGTTCAGTTTTATTAATCCGGCTTTTGCGGTAAATTGAAACTTGAAACACATCGGTATAATTCACACACTCCCTACCGGTCGTGTTTCTGCCTGCAACTATGGATAAAGTCATCTTGATCACCGGCGCCTCGAGCGGAATCGGCATGGAAACCGCCAGGCTCTTTCAAACCAAAAGCTGGAAAGTCGCGGCGACCATGCGCTCTCCCGAAAAAGCTGAAAATATGCAAAAGATTGCCGATCTCGAATGCATAAGGCTCGATGTTACAGAAGTTGAATCAATCCGGTCTGCTATTGCCGAAACGCAAAGAAAATTCGGCCGCATCGACGTGGTAGTGAATAATGCGGGTTATGGATTATTCGGAGCTTTCGAAGCCGCATCTCAGGAGCAGATCGAGCGGCAATTTCATACCAATGTCT
>JACDAY010000265.1 GCA_013695195.1 Blastocatellia bacterium
TCTCATATTATGACAAAGGCGAGATCGTCAGCATGATGCTCGATATTACGATCCGAACGACGTCCGGCGGTAGGAAGTCGATGGATGATGTGCTGCGGCACCTCTATGACGAATTTTACAAAAAGAACAAAAACTTCACGCCCGAAGATTTTCAAAAAGCCGCCGAGATGATGGCCGGAAAGAGCCTGGACGGTTTTTTCTCTAAATATGTCCACGGTGAAGCGGAAATTGATTTTAACGGGATCGCGGGCGGAGTTGGCCTTCAGCTTGCAGTGACTGCGCCGGGCAAAGGGAAAGCTTATATCGGTGCCGACACTGCAGAAGAAAATGGCAGATTAACAATTCGTTCGATTCCGGCAAACACGCCGGCTTACGAGCAGGGATTGAATACGGGCGACCAGATCATTGCGATAGACGGGTATCGGGCCAGTCAAAGCTTTCTGCAAACTTATATAGGAGAGAGAAAGCCGAATGACAAGGTGAAACTGACCATCTTTCGCTTTGACAAACTGCGCGATATGCCTTTCACGCTGGGAAGCGACGGGCGAAAGGTTTATGCATTTTCACCGGTGAACACGCCGACCGACGAGCAAAAAAGGCTTTATCGCGGCTATTTGAATGCGGATTTGCAATAACGGAATATAGAGGCACTTATTCTGAACGATGGCGGTGTGCCTTGCATTAAGTTCTGTCGACATAACATATTTAGCTCCATAGGAGCGTTATGTTTGTAGAAAGATCGTTAGAAAACGGTTCGAGCTGCATAGCAGCGATATGTTTGTGCCGCTCCTAACGGAGCTACAATATTCATGAGGCCAATTTCATCTACAAACATGCAGTTCCTAATGGAATTTAAGATGAAAGTTTCCTTACTCAAGAGAACCTAGGATAATGGTATCTAAAAAATTAACAAATCTGCTTCTGATCGGAACTGCTCTGATTGTATCAAGCTGCCGTACAGACCCTTCAGAACCTGAAAACAATACGTTTTCTAGTTTGAAGGAAGTTCCGGCCGTGCGTTTGAACTATCGTTACGAGCCCGATGTTCCGGCGCCGGCCGATAACCGAAAGGCTTCCGGCGACGAACGGAACGCCGCAGTGCAAAGCGACTTTGACCAAAATCGTCCGCAGGAGCTTCTTGATAAAACTATCATTTCACCGGACGGCAAGCGGGTACTCGTCATATATCACATGGTCGCGGATCTGCAGGCGGAATTTCGGCTCGATATGTATTCTCCCGAAGGAAAGATATTGCGAAAGATAACGGCCGATACGATGGCCGTTCATTTTCCGGACACAATTCTCTGGTCGCCCGATTCCACTACGGTTGCATTTGTCGCTATGGTTCGCGGTGCCCGGCTTGAAGCCAACTTCCCGACCAATGACGGCGAAGCAGCCGCGAATGCAAATGCAGTCGTAACGCCGTCGCCCGCAACGAACGCTGACACAGCTATCGAATCGCCGGATGCAAACGTCGACACGAATACCAACGCCGCGCCTCGCGTTCCGACGCCTGAGCCGCCGGCCGGAGTTCTCACTTTTCGTACCGAACAGATATACATTGCCAATGCCGATGGCGACGGCGTAAAGCCGATCACGCAGAACGAGGGCTTGATTTATTTTTATTACGTATGGTCGCCTGACAGCTCTATGCTCGCCGCGGTTGCGGCAACGTCCCGTGAATGGCAGTATCTCCAATATCGGGCCGATACTAACGGCGAGATTTTCGTGCCTGTCGGCCGGCCGCGGATTGTAGAAAAAACGGGACGCGAGCGTCGGCTCGACGATGCATTAACGCCGGTGCAGCCTGTTTGGTCGCCTGATTCTGCAAAAGTCGCCGCGGCATTCGATAAGCAGGTGCGCGTTTATGATGCCGCCGGTAACTCGCCGACACAGGCGGCGATTCCTTTGCGAAATTATTTACTTATCTCATCGCAGGCTTTTGACCGCGAACAACAGCGTAAACTCGAAGCCGCGAATGTGCCGCAAGACGCAAACGGACAAGCAAACTCTTTATCGAACACAGTCGTGCCGACGACAACATTGCCGGATGAAAACACACTTGTTTCTTACAATCCGATCATTGCGTTGAATTGGCCTAGCGACGACCAGCTTTATTTTCAAACGGCATTTGTCAAACGGATGAAAAACGAGGCGGACAGCGTAACGAGCTTCCCGCGATGGCACCGTTTGATCCTGACGCCGCAAGCCGCGGCAAATTCTAATTAAAATTATGAACAATCCAACGATCGCCGACATCTTTGCGAATAATAACAACATTCATGAAAAACTTAAGACAACGCTCGGGAGCCTGACCGCCGAACAGGCGTCGTCATTGCCGGAAGGTGAGAAATGGACGATTTCGCAAATCGTGGAGCATCTTTCTTTGGTTGAGGAAAATATGTCGAAGATATGTTCAAAATTGCTTTTAAAGGCGCAATCCGGAGAAAAATCATCTGATGGAACCGTTAGAATTTCGCCGGCTTTTGTAGAAAAAGCTGCCGAGATTGCCGCCATAAAATTGGAAGCTCCGGATATAGTGCATCCATCCGCGAGTTTGAGCATTGCCGAATCAATCTCCAAAATGGATGAGAACAGAAAACGCCTGGATCAAATCCGCCCGCTTTTCGAAGCCTATGACTGCAACGAGGATAAGTTTCCTCACCCGTTTTTAGGCGACATATCTGCAGTCGAGTGGCTTACGCTGGTCGGCGGCCACGAGGCCCGCCATCTGAGGCAGATCAAAAATCTTCTTGAGAAAATCGGAAAATAAAAAGCCCCGGCTACGAGGAGGGCTAATAACCGGGGCTTTTAGTTCAAACAAATATCTCTAAACTATCCTAATGATTTGTTTGCAACTGGAATTTAGATGAATTTGACATTTGCTGAGGTTGCTCGAAACCATCTAAACCCACGTCGATTCCATCACTACAGTTGTGATAAGATTTTCTATTTGCACCTATCACAAATCTGAATAGCAATCACGAAATTCTTATGGATAAATTTTTAATTCGCGGCGGCATACCGCTCCGGGGAAAGGTCGAGATCAGCGGTGCGAAGAATTCGGCACTGCCGTGTCTTGCGGCGACTCTGCTTACTCCTGATACCGTAACGCTGCATAATGTTCCGTATGTAAAGGACCTGATTACGCTACGCCGCCTTCTTGAAGATATGGGCGCAACGGTTTTGACGCCGGAGCTTCGGACACATAAGATAACGGCAAAAAACATCGAGACGTTTGAAGCGCCGTATGAGCTTGTAAAAACGATGCGGGCAAGTGTATTGGCGCTCGGTCCGCTTCTCGCTCGTTTTGGACAAGCAAAGGTGAGTCTTCCCGGCGGGTGCGCAATTGGAACGAGGCCTATCGATCTGCACCTTCGGGCATTCGAAAGACTTGGCGCTGTCGTTTCGCTAGAATCGGGCGATGTCGTAGCGACGGCACCGCAAGGCCGCTTGATTGGCGCAGAATTCTCGTTTGAGAAGGTAACGGTTACCGGAACCGAGAATGTGATGATGGCCGCTGCTCTGGCGCAGGGCAAAACTGTTATCCGAAATGCTGCGCAGGAACCAGAGATAGAAGACCTGGCGGAATTGCTGAATAAAATGGGTGCCAGGATCAAGGGCGCCGGAACACCGGTTTTGGAAATAGAAGGTGTTGAACATCTTTCCGGAGCGGAACATACGATCATTCCCGACCGGATCGAAACCGGGACATTCATTGTCGCCGCCGCAATCACGCAAGGCGAGCTCGAGATAAAAAGCTGCAATCCCGAACATATAAAAGCCGTGATCGAAAAACTGCGCGAGGTTGGCGTCCAAATCGAAGAATTGAATCAAAGCACGCTTTCCGTGAGGTGTTCGCCCGCCGGCTTGAGGGCGATGGACGTAACAACCGAACCGCATCCGCTTTTCCCGACCGACATGCAGGCTCAATACATGGCCCTGATGACGCAGGCGGACGGAACATCAGCCGTCACTGAGACGATATTTGAAAATAGATTTATGCACGCATCGGAGCTTATCCGTATGGGTGCGGACATCCAAATTTCCGGCAACAAAGCGATGGTACAAGGCAAAACACCGCTCACGGGTGCCAGGATTCTCGCGTCTGACCTCCGAGCATCCGCATCGCTTGTTTTAGCGGCACTTTGCGCTTCGGGCGAAACACTTATCGACCGTGTTTATCATATAGATCGAGGTTATGAAACGATCGTGGATAAACTGAGCTCTATCGGCGCAAACATCGAGCGGATCACCGACGGCCTGGCCGCTGGCGCCGAACGACCGAATTGACGTGGGGCGAAACCGCCAAAAAGCCCGCTTGAGTTAAAATGACAACGCGATAACAAAGTCGCTGTTTCGCCCTCACGTCCATTGAATTGTTAGCCCGCCCGTTCATTCGGTGAAGCGTTCTCGGCTGACCAAACACGCAACGCAAAGATTGAAAAAATAAATCCGAATAACTCGACTATCAAGCGAACTCGATTGCCTAACTTCCACTGCTCAACTCCGGCAACAATGTCGGCGGCTGGCAAATCGCCCGCAATGCTATGCTGAAACATACTTTGGACGAGCGGCGCAAGGTAGAAAACCAACGAAATAAACAGAACCAGCGAAGTAGCCGCCGACAGTGCAAGCCATATTCTTGAGCATCGCGCCGACTTCCAAGCCGCAATCGCCGCGCCGACTGCCAAAATTACAAACAACGGAAGGAAAATCGGAAAAAACGGCAAGCCGCCTTTGCTCGGCAGAGCGTCGTAAGCCTTGAGCGATTCGGGCGGCGACGCGCTCCACTTCGGAACGGTCATCAACTCGTTGAAAACCTGCCCGCCGCACCAAATTCCCCAAACGAAAATTGACGCGATTAAAAGCGCAGATGCTAACTTATTTCTCATAAATATTCATTCGCTCGGTTTCACACGAAGCGGGC
>JACDAY010000299.1 GCA_013695195.1 Blastocatellia bacterium
TAAATACCGATTATGACTACTCCGAAATGCAGCCCATCCTGTATGTAATTACGTCGTATGCGGAATTAAAAGACGTTACGCGGAAATATATCGAAAGTTTTGGCGGAAAGTAGTATTTTAAAGAGTATGAATTTAAAGGTCGTAATCGAAAAAGGTGAAGACGGTTATTTTGTGGCGAGCGTTCCTTCGCTCAAAGGCTGCTGGTCGCAGGGCAAGACGCGTGAAGCGGCCCTGGCGAATATTCGAGAAGCAATCGAGCTTTATCTTGAACCGGATGAAGCAGCAGTAAATGTGAATGGCCGCGAGGTAGTCGAACTAGCGATATGAAACTGCCGCTTCTCTCCGGCCGCCAAGTTGTCAAAACATTGGAACGTCTTGGTTTTGCTGAAATTCACAGAAAAGGCAGCCACGTTAAAATGAAACACGAAGACGGTCGAATGATCGTCTTTCCATTTCATGATGAATCGATCGTTTCACATTGAAAGGTGCGTTGCTCGATGCCGAGATTGATTTAGACGAGTTCGTTCGGAAAGTTCGGTGAAAAATATTGGAACCAAAGCTTTGCGACTTGGGTTTGTTATCAGGCCGGTGAGTCCGGGGAGATTTTTGATGTCGTCATCTAGTATCGAGGTTGTAATAAAAGCTTTGGACGAAATGCAGAATGCCGGCATTATTGAAAATTATGCCATCGGCGGGGCGTTCGCGGCAATACTGCATTCTGAGCCGATCTCTACTATTGATCTTGACATTTTCTTTTTCTTTAAAGAGAAACAGACCGGACCGGTTCTGAGTCTTGAAAAGCTATACGATTTCGCGAAAACAAAGGGCTTCACGTTTGACCACGAATTCATCAATATCGACGGATGGCTGTTACAATTTATCGAGTCGAGCGATAATCCGCTCTGGGCGGAGGCTGTCGAGGATGCTGACAAGCTAACGATCGGAGATCTCGAGGCCAATGTCATCGGACGCGAACATCTAGTGGCAATGTGGCTCTTCGCGGGACGAGCGAAAGATTATCAGAAAATAACGATGTTTGTCGATGCCGATATCCTCGACCACGAGAAATTGACGGATATTCTTACCAGACACGATTTGCTGTTAAAATGGGAAGCGGAGAAGTGGAGATTTACCGGTGAATAGCGAGCAAAGCATCATAGAATTAAGGAGAAGTAAGAATGCATCGCGGGCGTATCTGCGTTCACTTCCGCTCGAAGAAAAGATCGCGCGGCTCGTCGATCTGCAGGAACGTTATTACGAAATGCTTGTGCTGCGTGCCGCAAACGGCGGACTTCCTATTCCGGAAAAATGGCGGAAATGGCACACTGCTCGGCACAGTTGATCTCTAAGAACCGCAGCGGTAGCAACCGGGTTTTTGCTGGCAGCTAACGCCAAAAAGAGAAGGACGTTGACACAGCACTTGGCCGCCTGACCACGCAGTAAACTAGGTGGCTTTTCGCCGCGAGACCTGGGAAGCCTCTTAAACGAGGCAAAAGAATTATGAAACATTTTTTTTCCAATGTTTTGCTAATAACCCTATTGGCTTGCACAGTTCATGCTCAAGCAAAACCTTCCGATTGCCAAAAGCAAAGCGATTTTCTTAATGACGACATTGATCGGTTTGCTGCTTCTTGGGTAGGTTCTGTTAAAAGTATCCAAATTATCGAGAAAAAATTCGAAGACACTGAACCATCGATTGAAACAAAGATCACATTGAAATTCGGTGATAGTGGAACCCTGGCCGAGTCGTTCCTCTCGAACGCTAGAATCCCGGTTTTCGGCCGAACAGTTTATAAGTATGATTCATTGGGAAAGATCATTAAACGAACTACCTATAACCCTGATGGTTCGGCGGTAATGGACGACATCTATACTTACGAACCGGATGGCCGACTAACGTCGAAGTACACTCAAAACGCAAAATCCAAGATCCTTATTGGCCCAAAAAAACATTTTAAATATGAGACCGCAGATGTTTACTCCGAGTATTCTGACAATAGATTTGTTCGACGCATTAAGTTGGGGCGCGATGTCCGTTGCCGAATTGTAGAATCGTTATTATTAAAAGAGGACGGGAAAATCGAAAATAAATTAACGAAGAAGGTTGACGAAAAGAACAATCTAATTGAACAGATCGTCTATTCACCAACCGGCCGGCCGATTCAAAAATCAAAATACAATTATGAATACGACGAACGCGGGAATTGGGTCAAGAAGCTTTTTTTCGAATGGCACCACTGGGACAAAGATGACAAATATATTTTGACATCGGAAGAAACTCGAACAATTGCTTATACCGATTCTAAATAAAGACGAACACAATCATGACAACACAAAATCCATTAGGACTAAAAAAAATACATCACGTTGAGTTTTTCGTTGGGAATGCTAAGCAGGCGGAGTTTTATTATCGGAAGGCGTTCGGGTTTTCGCGGGCAGGTTATTCGGGGCTGGAGACGGGGAACCGCGAGGTGACAAGCTATTTGATGCGGCAGAACCGCGTCAATTTCGTACTGACGACACCGCTTCTGCCGGAGCATCCGGCGGCGGAGCATATCAAGCAGCATGGCGACGGCGTACGCGATATTGCTTTTCAGGTCGAGGATGCCGATCACGCTTTTAATGAGGCCGTGAAGAGGGGTGCAAGAGCGTTTATTGAGCCGCATGATTCAAAGGATGAAAACGGCTCGGTGCGGCATGCGGCGATTGGGACCTATGGGGATACGATACATTCATTCATCTCGTACGACGATGGAAGCCCACACGGCAGCAAAGGGGGGAATGGTAACGGGAATGTCACTACGGGCAGTGT
>JACDAY010000303.1 GCA_013695195.1 Blastocatellia bacterium
GTCGAGAGTCGGGAGTCAAGAGTCGAGAGCAGAAATGTTCCGACTCTAGACTTACTTGACTCCCGACTCCAGACTATTTGGAGATTTATGTTTCGATTAAATAACGATAACAAAACGCAGTTGACTACAAATTATGAGGCGATTCGCATCAGCCTTGCGTCGCCGGACAAGATCCGCTCGTGGTCGCATGGTGAGGTTACCAAGCCGGAAACCATTAACTACAGAACCTTTAAGCCGGAGCGCGACGGGCTGTTTTGTGCTCGTATTTTCGGGCCGGTTTCGGATTGGGAATGCCTTTGCGGAAAATACAAGCGGATGAAGCACCGCGGCGTGGTCTGCGACAAATGCGGCGTCGAGGTTACGCAGTCGAAGGTGCGCCGCGAGCGTCTCGGCCACATCGAATTGGCCTCGCCCTGTTCGCATGTCTGGTTCTTTAAAGGGCTGCCTTCGCGCATTGGCCATTTGCTCGATATAACATTGCGCGATCTCGAAAAGATACTCTATTTTGAAACCTACATCGTAATCGATGAAGGCGATGTGCCGGATCTCAAACAAAAAGAGCTTTTGAATGACGAGCGCTTTCGCGAGCTGTCGCGCGATTATCCGAATCAGTTCATCGCAAAAATGGGCGCCGAGGCGATCAAGGACCTTTTGATGAAGATAGACATCAAGGAACTGGTCGACGAGCTGCGTGTCCGCATGCGCGAAGAAACATCGCAGCAGAAAAAGCTCAAATATTCCAAGCGGTTGAAGGTCTCGAATTCGTTTGCGCGTTCGGGAAATAAGCCCGAATGGATGATCCTCGACGTTATCCCTGTAATTCCGCCGGAGCTTCGCCCATTGGTGCCTCTCGATGGCGGCCGATTTGCTACGTCGGATCTTAACGATCTCTACCGTCGCGTGATCAACCGCAACAATCGCCTGAAAAAGCTAATGGAGCTTCGAGCGCCGGAGGTAATCGTACGTAACGAAAAACGCATGCTTCAGGAAGCGGTCGATGCCCTGTTCGATAACGGACGCCGCGGCCGCGTCCTGCGCGGTGCGAATAATCGCCCGCTCAAATCGCTCAGCGGCACGCTCAAAGGAAAGCAGGGACGTTTTCGCCAAAATCTGCTCGGAAAACGTGTCGATTATTCGGGACGCTCGGTGATTGTGGTTGGGCCAGAGCTCAAACTGCATCAGTGCGGCCTGCCGAAGAAGATGGCGCTCGAGCTGTTCAAGCCGTTTATTTATAACAAGCTGGAAAAAGACCAGCACGCCGCGACGATCAAACAGGCGCGCGAAATGGTGGAACGCCAGGAACCGATCGTTTGGGATATTCTCGAAGAAGTCATTCGCGAGCATCCTGTTTTGTTAAACCGCGCTCCGACTCTTCACAGGCTCGGCATTCAGGCGTTTGAGCCCGTGCTTGTCGAAGGAAAGGCGATCAAAATTCACCCGCTTGTATGTACGGCATTCAATGCCGACTTCGACGGCGATCAGATGGCCGTCCACATTCCGCTTTCCGCCGAGGCACAGATCGAAGCGTCGGTATTAATGCTTGCGTCGAACAATCTGCTTAGCCCTGCCAGCGGCCAGCCGATAACGGTCCCTTCGCAGGATATCGTTTTAGGCTGCTATTATCTGACTCTCGCACGCGACGACATGCCGGGGCATAACAAGGCGTTCAATTCGATTGACGATGTCCTGCTTGCCCTCGACGCGGGTGTCGTGGAAACGCAGACGAAAATCCGCCTTCGCTGGAAGGGCGATCTGCTCGATCTGACGCTGGAGCTTCATAATCAGGATGTAATGCGTGCCGTAGTTCGTGAAAATGTCGATCGCGTGATCGAAACTACCGCCGGGCGTGCGATTCTTAATGAACGCCTGACGCGTGACGGCCTGCCTTATGTAAATGGAACACTGAAGAAAAAAGGCCTCCAGTCGCTTGTTAGTTTTTGCCATTTGAAGCTCGGCCACGAGCAGACCGTTGCATTGCTCGACGATCTAAAAGCGATGGGATTCCTTTATGCGACCAAGTCGGGAATGTCTATAGGCATCGACGATATGGTCACGCCTTCCAGCAAGAAAGGTATAATCGAAGACGCCCGCAAGGAAGTGGATAAGCTGCAAAAGCAGTACGAAGACGCGACGATGACGAACATGGAGCGCGAGAACAAAGTAACAGCGATCTGGTCCGAAGTAACCGACCGCGTTGCAAAGGAAATGTTCAAAGCGATGCACACCCGCGAAGACGAGCGTAAGGAACTAAACCCGATTCTCGTCATGGCGGATTCCGGTGCCCGAGGTTCCGACGCACAGATTCGGCAGCTCGCCGGTATGCGAGGGCTGATGGCTAAACCTTCCGGCGAGATCATTGAAACACCGATCGTTGCAAATTTCCGCGAAGGCCTGAACGTGCTGCAGTACTTTATTTCGACGCACGGCGCTCGTAAGGGTCTCGCCGATACGGCTTTGAAAACGGCCGATTCGGGTTATCTTACGCGGCGCCTTGTTGACGTTGCACAGGATGTGAT
>JACDAY010000318.1 GCA_013695195.1 Blastocatellia bacterium
TTTCTTGATTTCTTATTTGATGGTTTGCAACTAGAGCATATAACTACTGAAAGGCTGTCTCCTTTAGATGCTTCTGAAATAATTGAATCGCTTGTACAAAAACTTGGACTCAACTTTTCTGACTACATTGCACAGTACGCTAAATTGTCATTCGAGCAAGGGCGACTCGCGGAGGTTTTTCCTGACAAAATAATTGCGGTCATTGATACGGCAAGTGAGAAGGTTACAGCCGTGCATATTGAACAGACGGCGCAAGCCTGACGTGTAGATTTGTATGACAAAACTCTTAATTCAGTACTATTCGCCGAGCCTCGCTGCGTTGCAAGGCCGGCTCAAACAACAAACTGAAGTCGCTGCTTGGGACTTCAGTTTTTCTGGCATCTCAAATATAAGATTGATATTACGGGACTACTTAGAGGAAGCAAATGGCACCAAATTACATCTCGGGCTATTGATTACAATCTCATTGGAAGCTGAGAGTGTTGCCCAAGCTTTAGAGTTAGCAAAATCGATCACTGAATCTATTCTGAATACTATTACGTTGTCTTCTCTCGCTTATTGCGGTGGCCGCAAAATTGAACGAGAGTCGTAAAAGATTTGTTCGAAAACTTCTTCACTACACCATTAAAAGTAAAAGCGTGGAAAACCCTGCTTATATATGGGATAAATTCGTTCGAATACTACTATTCTATTGGAGTACCGTAGCTCATGTTTGGCGCCGGGACTCTATCTCCTATTTCTTCTCACTTCGCTTCTCTCGCACTCCGAAAGATTGCTAGTAATTGTCGCACCCACTATCACCTCCAGGCAGAGCGGGGTCGGTAAACAAATCATGAAATTGGGAGTGAGATAAATCGTATTTGGCGCGGTACGCCTCGACGTAGTCCTGATCCTGGCAAAGGCAAAGACCGGAGGGAAGTTTAACTTCGGGGCGGTTTATATACCCGCGCATTGGATGCAGCAGATCGATCCGGGAAGTTGTAGTGAGGGGCGTCTGCCGAGACTTGCATGCATCCGCGATTAGTTCCGCGGCGAGCATGATCCCGGCCATCACAGACTGGAACGCCATCGGCACCTCGGCCGACTGGACGTGCGCACCGATCTTCCCTCCTAGTTTCATCACGATCCCGCCACAGATCGCCTGTGTGTAGAACGTGTGGAGAGGCTGATCCGCGAAACGCAACAGCGGCTCAACCGGGACACTTAGGGCTCTCGCGATCCTCTCGATCATCTGTCGGCCAACCGGAGTGTTGTTTTGAAGCAATGCACGAATCTCCATATTCGCTTCCGGAAGTCCAATAGCGGCCGCTACGATCTCGTCCAGATTCTTTCCTCCTTCCTCGGGGAAATAAAGGCACGCGAGACATGGATCGTTTCCGAAAGAGTCATGTCTTGAGATTCCAAGGTCTCCGGTCTGTGTCCAGGAATTCGTCACCCGGCGCGGCAGCGAAGCCTGCACTGCTCGCCGGTCCTCGGCGTTATCGACGGCGACCGCCACCCGTCCGAGATGCCAGTTTTGATGCTCGCGCTGATATTGTCCCCACTTTTGCTTATGCGGCACCGCTTTGATCTGGCTGCCATTGAACTCGGCGGCTGCACGCTCAACTTTGAATCTGTCTACATCTTCCTGCGTGGCAAGCGCATAACGCTGGAGGTTGGTCAGGTCAACTTGTTCCTGATCGATCAGGTGCAGGACGCCACTTAGATCCGTCGTCCGCGCGAGAGCCCAAACTGTGGCATTCCCGATCGCTCCGACGCCGACCAGATGCAATTCTCCAATCTCAGCAGGCACGATCTCCGGATTCCACGGTGCCTGGGCGTTCACTTCGAAGTCGAATAACGACAGCGTGAGTTCTTCGTCGAGCTCCGCCAATTCCAGAGTATCGCGGAAGACCCACCTAAAAATGTTCGCGACACCGAGGCACGCTGCGGCCCCCGCGCCGAACGGATTATTCGAATCGTTCGAGCCGACAGGCCCCGCGTTAGAAACACGAACGATCCATTTGTCGGAACCGAGATAAATCTGCGGCACTTCTCCGGCGTCGCAGATCTTCGAACTGCCAACGACGAGGAAGAATGTAGACGCCTCGGGATGATCCACCAGCTCGATGTCGGGATTGATCGCTATTGCAATTCCCGTAAGTTCGGCGACATGCTTGCGAGCCCTCTCATCAAGCGGTCGCAAATACAGTTGTGGATAGAAGCGCGACAGCAGACTTACGGACATCTCCAGTGTCAGCCTGCCCTCGGAACTAGCGATCGCGGCTGAGTCGAACGCGATCGCAACCGTGATATCTTGCAGCCGGTCGGCCAACGATTCAGCGTCAATGCCATTTAGGATCTGAGACGCGCCAAGTGCTGCTTTGTCGAAAAAGTTTGCAATTGCCATTTTCTACTCTATGAAGATCAGCGACTCGACCTCCCGCTGGGTCAGCTGCATCCATCGGCCCGTTGGTTGAAGCCGACATACGGCGCAATCCCGCAGCGCGAATGGTCGGATAGCAAAGTCCGGCACGACCAGCGACAAACAGCCGACGGTAGTGGCGATCGGGAAGGTGTCGTCTGTAGTTGAGTGGTATGCCTCGGTCGGATGGCTGTGTATTTGGGCGATCAGCGACAGCTTATTCTGGTAGAGCTCGACATTGATACGATGAAGCTCGTCGCCGGTGACCGTTACGCAAACGCCATCTTCCGATCTGCGCACCTCCTGCTCCGGTATGATCGTTCTCTCTACCCGAAAAACATCACCCGCCGCCCTTCCGATCTAAAGGGCGAAACCCTCGAGGCCCTCGCGCCCAACTCCTTCAAGATGCGAATGGGTTTCGAAAACACACTTCCGCGGCACGACAATCTGGTTGATGTCCGAGAATCCTTTCATGGCGCGATATTGTTTTGAACGAACTGGATGTTAAAGACCTGCTGAACTTGAAGGCCCGTGATCGACTTGACGGCATAGTTGTAAAGCGTTTCGAGAATGAAGTGAAGCGTTCCTTCACCCCGGCCTCGATGGAGCAGCCACGAGTCGCCTGTATGCGCCGGATTGCTGTGATATTCGCGAACTCCTGGCACACACAAGAAGGGCTTGTCCTCCGGCGAGCCGAATTGGAACAGATTGGCAATGCTTGGAAATTGAAACCCCGGCGGCAGCAAGCCCGCTTGAGCGTTCGCAACAAGCTCCGGCGGTGGCGCTACCGGCCCACCTAACCTAGGCATCTGCACAGGAAGCTGCTTCGCAAGATAGGGTTGCCGCGTGAATGGATTGACCAGAGTCACGGAAGGCGGCCAGAAATCATAGTTTTCAAAATCGATCAGCGCTCCAATTACGATCGTCGGCGGTGACGTGACCGGCGTCGCGAACACGACGAAGACCTCCGGAAACTCAGCCTTCAGAAGGAACCAGCCTCGCTCAAGATAGACGTCCTCCATTCGGCGATAATCCTCAAGCTCTCGCTCGAATTTCTTGCGGGAGATCGCGGGATCTACGATCGATTCCACGTTATCCACCGATACCTGCCTTCAGCGTCAAGAACACCGTGACGCCGTCGGTGAAACCGAAATCTCCGATCTTCTTATTAGGATCCAAGATGTTGCCGGCCGCGTCCTTCACGTCCCAGTTGTCCGGCGGCTGGCCGTTGTTCCCCGTCTCGCGGAGAGCTTCAGGGATTATCGTTTTCAAAGGCGCGTTCACGTTTGCGGTTACCTCGGTTGGCGTTCCGCTCACAACTGCGGTTAAACTGATCTTGTTATCTGGCATAGACACCTCAAATTTGAATTTTTTTTACCCTCCTCGCGAGGTTCGCTAACGATGGTATGGTTCTACTATAACGAACTTGCTTGCAATGTCAATTTCTTTTTAGTTGAACTTAGGCAGTATTTTGTTTATAACTTGATTTCGGAGGAACAATCCCAATGGCAACCGTCGGCGACCGCATCAAAAAAATCCGGGAAACCAAGAAAATGACCCAGGAGCAGCTTGCTAACCAGGCCGGTATAAGCAAAGGTTTCCTGAGTGACCTTGAAAACAAAAACAAAAATCTGAGCTCCCAATCACTACTCAAGATCGCTAACGTCCTGGGAGCTTCGGTCGACTATCTTCTGAGCGGCGAAACGAAGGAGTTCTTTGAAGACCGGCCGGTGGTAATACCGCGGGAACTTTCGAAAGCCGCTGAGGAATTGAATTTGTCCTACACCAAAACCCTTGAGCTGCTGGATGCACACCGGTCCGTGGTAGCGAAGCGAAGTACCGCGTCGCAGAAGGTGTTCACTACTGATGATTGGAAAGGTTTTTATGAGATGATAAAAGAGGTGTTCGGATAAATGCCCCGACGAACTTCTCACCCGCTGCAAATTTTCAGGCTCGCCGGGGATCTCGGTATCAAGTCCCCGGGCGCTCCTACTGAAGCGATCCTCGGTTATTGCGATGGCCAAATCCGGGCGATCCTCAAGGAGGTCGGTCCGTGCGGAACGCTCGCCGAACTTTTGGACTGGGTTGCGAACAAGGTCGAAACGACCTTCCGCATGATCTATACGGATCGCGACTTGGCCGACGTCAAGGCCGAATTCATCGAGAAAGGCGAAGCTGCGTTCGTCAAACTCGAAAGCGACCTTGGCCCGGAGGTATTCGGCATCACGTATCGCAGGCTAAAGCGCGAGCGTTGGGAACCGCAGTTCGTCTCGGTCATCGACTGCCGCGGGGAAAAAGCACCGAGGTCATACTTCACCAAATGGCATGAGATCGCGCATTTGCTCACGCTAACTAGCCAGACGAGGCTCGTTTTCCGGCGCACGCACTCGGAGATCAGTTCTAGCGATCCGGAAGAAGGGCTGATGGACACGATCGCCGGTCGATTTGGGTACTACGGGCCGATCTTTCATCCAGGCATTTCGGATGAGATCTCTTTTAGCGAGATCGAACGCCTCCGGAACCAGCTATGCCCGGAATCAAGCCAGCTTGCGTCGATCATTAACTTCATCAAGTATTGGCCTACGCCGTGTCTTCATGTGCGGGCGGAATTGGGCTGGAACAACCGTGAAAAGCGATTTCTCGATCAAGGTTCTTTCTCATTCGTCGAGCGGCCGGAACCTGTGCTGCGTCTAGTAAAGGTGACCCCGAACGACGCCGCGAGAAAACCTCGATCGCCGCTGTTCAAGAACATGCGAGTTCCTGCATCCTCGCTGCTGCATCGCATCTTCATCGAACAGATCGACTACCAAGAAGGCACTGAATCGCTGAGTGGTTGGACCGAAAGATCCAATGCGACAATCAAGATAAAGGCGCGCCTCACCGGTGACGGCGTCGAAGCTTTGCTCATTCCCCTCTCCTGAATCCGATTCAGAGTACGCTCTCGAGATACGATCCTGCAAGAGCTCCTCCCGCCAGAGCGGCCCGCCAATCCTTCGTAAAAAGACCTAATGCTAATGCTGCATGAGGGCGGCTCCGGACGCATCTCCCATAAGAGGCCGCAACGGCAATCCCAGGATTCGGATTCATTCAGATATTGTACACCGGAATCATCAAGAAAGGCTTTTCCGAACATCCTATGTCGTACCCGCGCACCCGGCCCAGTCACCACCGACCTCGTCGCCAAGGCTGGCGAGCGGTGGTCAAAAAGCGGCAAGGATTTCATAGCCTGTTTTTTGAAATTTCGAAGGTTGCGTTAAACGAGTTAAATCTTTAAAAGGGTTGATATTAAGCCGGTGTAAAATCCCACCTATCGAAATACGTACCCACTCCTAATGCTTCACACGACGAGTTTTCAAACTGATGCCCTATCAAGCACTTTTGAGGCAGGATTAAGCACTTCTAGAGCAAACGATTGTGTTTAAGGGGATGTGAGGCAGAGCCTTTCATAGAAGCAAACGACGCCGTAGGCTGGGTACAGATCAGTAATAATATTACGCGGAATATGGGAACAAAGTGTTTATCCTGAAAAATGGCCAGCTTGAAGATTATTTAAGGATTCAGGGAAAGGGCTATACAAAGTCATTGCGTTTTGTGAGAACGAATTTGCCCAGTGGGCGAAATCGGCGGATACCGCAGAGGCTCGCGCAGAATTAAACTTAATAACGAGAAGTATTTTCCAAGCTTAACAAATTTGTTCAGGCTCTTTCCCTACGGGGTAAACCGTTAGACACCCCGATTTCTTTCCAGCACGTGGCATTCCGTCGAGATTAAGAATTCAAAGATTGAGACCCGCCTTCCATTTGGTTTCGAAACGAGTTTATAAACCACCGGCCGAGGAATTTTATTAGGTTTTTCTAAATACTTTGCCAATTCATCGTCGCTTTTGGACTTAAATAGAGCTTCTAGTTGCTCTGACATTTTCTTATAGAATCGAGTCAGAGTTCGAAACCCTGTGCGATCTGGGCAGCCAAACCAAACAATTCGAAAAGACCACGCGCCGTAGGGCGCTTTTCATTTAACTATATTAAAACTGGCCGCCCATGCTTTCCCGGGAGGTGCGAATTCGGAAAGCTTTTGCGACTTTTTCGCAACTTCCCGCCGATGGGCGCGCTTACATTACCCCCCTTATGAGAGTCTGTAAAGTGGATAATTACTAAATTTTCCAGACCTAAGAAACCAGATAATATCTTCTTTATGAGCAAAGGTTTAGGGCTATTGCACCCTGGGCCCACTAGGAATAGTATAAAGATGATTAATCCCGTGTCAGTATGGCCAAATCGTATCCAGAAGAAGTCTTAGCTAACGAACTTGCAACCAAGGAAGTCTACAATTTTGTCGATCCTGAAAATGGAATCAATATCAGGTGCAAAGAGGTTTTTAATGA
>JACDAY010000333.1 GCA_013695195.1 Blastocatellia bacterium
ATCACAATCGACAGTGCTTCAGCCGCGGGGCACGACCAGATTATGTACCTGAGTTGGGAAACACCAAACAACATGCCGTTCCCAATGGCCATAGACATTGAAGTAAACGGCAAGATCCGACGCGTCGAAATGAAGGACTGCAAAGCCTCGGTCAACTTTACGGGAATTGCTCCAATTGTCGATCCGAAAGGCTGGGTCTTGAAGGTTCATTGATGGGGTTCTATCGCAGCAGAAAACTCCGCAAAACGAATATTTTAATCTCCAAAAAGCCGCTAATCTTAACCGAATATTAACTTTAGCCAAAAAAGTCTTGACATTTCCGAAAAAAACAGTAATGTGCTTACACACCCTGTGTTTACGGAAAAAAAGATAGCTACGTGAAAGCTGCTTTCAGCATTATGCAGCGCTCGCGTGAAATCCATTAAAGGCGAAAAAAGACATGCAGTTTGGCTTTTCAATGAGTCGCTGAAATGTTGAAGTACCGGCATTTCCTATGGTATCGAGGCAGTGCAAGCCAACATAATCCGGTTTTCTTAGGGCTCATTTCATTATTTTTTTTCGTTACGCAAAAACCGGCGCATTTATCGTCTATTGGGTAAATTGCCAAACGAGTTCTGTAGGTTCCTCAGCAACCCGGGTTTGTAACGGCTTATTGGAATCGGTTTTGACGCATTTGTCCCCCACGCAAATTGCCTGACATCTAAAAGGAGACAAAAAAATGTTTAAATTATCTTTCCCCCAAGGAAACAAGATTCGCCACATTTCACTTTTGTGTGCGTTAGTGATTGCAGCAAGCTGTTGGTTTATGCTGTCAACAACGCCGCGTGCAGCCGGCGGAGGTCCGGTAGTATTGATGGGAATCGATGCGGAAGACGGAGGAGTTGGCGGACATGGCCCAATAGCGACTTATGCTTCTGTTGTGGACTCGGTTTATGACCAGGCGACAAATAGCGGTACCGGAATTCTCGTTATAGGAGGAGGTAAAGACCTCGTTACTCCTGACAACGTGACAAGTTTTTGGAATGCGATTGCTGGCTTGAATGGAGTCAGCGTTACCTTTGTAAACGGAGCCGCGAATATAACTAATCGGTCGTTTGCCGGTTTTAGAATGATCGCTGTGGCTAGCGACAACGTCAATACGCCATTCGGCGGATTGACGCCCGAGGAGAATACGGCTATAGGCGGCAGGCAGGCAGACGTTGCGGCTTTTATTAACGCGGGTGGTGGTCTGTTTGGCCTTTCATCCCAGTTTGAAGGCAACGAATATCCGTATCTAGGCGGTGTCGGCAGTTTTACTTTCAGCGATGCCGGTAATTACAGCGACATCACAGCAACCCCGGAGGGAATTCTAGTCGGTATTACCGATACTAACCTGGACGTTTCCGCATGGCACGACGAGTATATAACGTTCCCGTCGTTTCTAAAGGTCCTTGCAATAAACCCGTTGACAGGCAACGCTGCCGCGATCGGCGGGTTGACTGTCATGCCGTGCGCTGATGGCGACGTCGACGGCGTGTGTGATAGCGACGACAACTGCCCGCTTAATTCGAACGCCGATCAGGCCGACTCCGACAGGGACGGAAGAGGCGACGTTTGCGACAATTGTCCCGCAACTTCGAACGCCGATCAGGCGGACTCCGACAATGATGGTATAGGTGACGCCTGTGAAGCGTGCGCGGACGGTGATGGTGACGGCATATGTGATAGCGTCGACAACTGCCCAATCACGTCTAATCATGATCAAGCTGATGGCGACGGTGACGGAGTAGGCGATGCTTGTGACAACTGCCGAACCACTGCCAACCCGCTTCAAACTGACACCAACAACAACGGCGTAGGCGATGCTTGCGAACCACCTCCTTCGATTGGCGGCGCCTTTGTAATCGGCGATCAGGTGAATGTAACAACCGGTGCAACTGTGTACTTCTGGGGTGCGCAGTGGGTGAAGAATAACCCGATGAGCGGCGGGGCTGGGCCGAAGGCGTTCAAGGGCTTCGAGAATAGTTTGGCGCCGCCCGCGTGCGGAAGCACATGGACAAGCCAGCCTGGCAACAGCTCGAACCCGCCGGCTACAATACCGGAGTTTATGGCCGTGATTGTGACCAGTACGGTGCAGAAAAACGGGAATTCCATTTCCGGCAACGTGAGACGGATCGTTATAGTGCGGACGAACTCCGCCTACGGGCCTGCTCCAGGGCATGTGGGCACGGGTGAGGTCGTCTCTGTTCTCTGCAGCACACCTTGACCGAAGCGGGTCGATCCGCCTAACTATTCCGTTCCCGGTCATGTCCATTTTCGACATGACCGGGAACGGCTTTTTTTTGACTTTTTTAAATAAACGCAAAATCGAATTGGGCCTGGTGAATGTGCGGGTCAGCCGTCAGATCCACATTTCCGAGGTGCGCTTCGATCTCCTCGAGAACCTCGCTTTCAGTGCTTCGCAGGGCCTGCGCGACCTCAGGATGGATGCGCAAAGTGGTTTGTTTCACGTCATCGAGATGTTTGCCCAGCCGTGCGGCTTCCGTCAAAATCTCGAAGCACACGGTTTGCGGCGATTTTACCCAACCCGAACCCTCGCAGTAATCGCACACGGAGCACATCGTGCGTTCGAGCGACTGCTTGACGCGCTTGCGGGTCATTATGATAAGGCCGAAATCGTTGAATGAAAGTACTTTAGTCGGCGATTTGTCCGAGGCAAGGGCTTCCTGCAAAGCCTGCGAAACCTTGTTGCGGTTGCGCCGGTCTTCCATGTCGATCAAATCGAGCACAATGATCCCGCCGAGGTCGCGCAGGCGAATTTGACGCGCGATCTCATCGACCGCTTCCATATTCGTGCGGGTGATGGTGTCTTCGAGCCGGGCATTTCCCTTGCCGACAAATTTGCCGGTATTAACATCGATAGCAACCAGTGCCTCGGTCTGATTGATTACCAGATAGCCGCCGGACCGGAGCCATACACGCGGTTTTAATGCCTTGTCGATCTCTTCCTGAACGCCGTAAGCGTCGAGGATCGGCTCATCGCGGGTGTAAAGCTTGACGCGTTTAACCATCCGCGGCTGAATGCGGTTGATGAATTCGACAGTGCGGAGATATTCTTCCTCGCTGTCCACGCGGATAGCCGTGAATTCGTCGGACATGTGATCGCGGAGAATGCGCTGGACAATGTCAAGATCCTGATGCACGACGGCGGGTGACTTTGCCTTTTCGGAAGTCTTCTTTACGTCGAGCCATGTTCGCACAAGATATTTTGCATCGTTTCGCAGGTCCTCTTCGGCAATTCCGGTTCCGGCAGTCCTGACGATAAAGCCGCCCGACGGAATGTCTTCGTCCTGCCTGATACGCTGGATCAGCGTTCTCAGCCTGCTACGCTCGCTCGCGGATTCGATCTTGCGCGAAACACCGAGGTGTTCGATCGTCGGCATGTATACGAGATATCGGCCGGGAAGCGCGATGTGCGACGTTATACGGGCGCCTTTGCGTGCGATCGGCTCTTTGGCTATCTGTACTAAAATTTCCTGGCCCTCGCGCAGCAGATCGGAAATCGTTGGCTGCGGCGGACGCGTCCGGCGGTCGCCACGGTCATTTCGGTCGAAACGTTTATTATCGCCCGGCCCGCTCCTGGGCCTGTTTTCACGGTTATCTCTCGGCTCGCGCGTATCCCGTGTATCTCTGATTTCACGGTTCTCCCTGGGCTCACGGTTCTCCCGGGGCTCACGCGCGTCACGGTTATCACGGTTGTCCCTTACATCGCGCCGGGCATTATCTCTGGCACCTCGGTTTTCGCGGTTGTCTCGTGACTCGTGTAAATTTCTTGGTTCAGCTGGCTCGACAACCGTTTTATCCGGATCCGGCGTGTTATTACCGGAAGACCGCGTTTCTCTCACCTCAATGTCTTCCGCGGCTTCGGTCTCGATGGACACTGCTTCGCCGTTTTCAAGTCCGCTCATCTCAGAAGTTTCCGTATTCAATTCACCTTCCTCCGGCCGGCGGCTGCGGCTTCCTCCACGCCTTCGCCCGCGCCCACCGCGTCTGACAGACATTTCCGCTGCGTCGCTCGATTCTTTAATGCTTGCTTCAGAATCTTCTAACGGACTGCTTTCCTCTTTTTTCTTGGATTTGCCACGCGGTTTTTTGGTTTTTTCCGGTTTTGCTTCGCCGGAGGTTTCCGCTGCATCATCACTGCCGGATTCTTTTACTGTCCTGCGGCTGCCTTTTGAAGTTTTGGGCGGAGATGTTTTCTTTCCACCACGGCTTTTTCTTACCTGCGGCTCATCGTCCTCATCGGCTATACGCTGGAACCCGCTGGTAGCATCAGCCATCGAAGCGATCAACGAGCCGACCTCCGCAGCCGGTGTGCTTTCCATATCGAATTCGATCGCACGAACCTGATCGATGATTGCCTCCTGCATATATGCATCCTTAAACATCTCTCCGGTATCCTCATCATCAACAATACGCTCAAATCCGGAATCGGCCATCTCATGTACCGGTGCGAGTTCTTCCGGCCGTTCTTCGGCAGTTCCGGGTCTGTCGTCTCTCGGATCCCGGCCTCTACGCCGGCCGCGGCCGCGGCCTTTTCGTTCCATCTCGGGCCGGACATCTTCTGTACTGCCCGCTTCAAATTGCCTTATCGCAGCTTCGTCGCCGTTTTCTTCCAACGGCTCGGCGATTTCCTGAACGGCTTCCATCTGCTTTTCACGCTCGATGCGCGCACGCTCGATCTGCTCGTTAGCTTCGCGTTTCGCTTCTTCGGGCGTAGTTTTTTTCGATTTCTCCATCACGATACGCTCGATCTCTTCTTCTTCGTCAAAGAAGTCCGAAACGTAAAGGAACGCATCGCGCTCCAAACCGATGGAGACAAAAGCCGACTGCATACCCGGCAAAACTCTCTGCACCCGTCCTTTGTAAATGTTGCCGGCGATTCCGGCATTTTCTTCCCCTCGTTCAATATAAAATTCCGTAACCTTTCCGTTATCAAGAATTGCGATCTTTTTTTCGCGCCCATTGACGCTAACGATCATTTCTTTCGACATATTTAATTGTTTTCCTTAATGTTGTAATACTATTGAAAGCCTGAAGATACGGCGTGTAGACAGGAAACTTGAGTGGATTTTTTACAGGCAAAGGCCCGCTAAACCGGCAGTGCAGATTTTGCGCGTGCTTTAATTGTTAGATATTGATTTTGGAAGCGGACTCCAAAACAAAAGGCTTTGAATTCTTTCACGCAGGAATCTCTAATTCTCGAAAAGCGTTTTCCGCCTTTCGCAAGTCAGGGAGCACCTATTTCTTAACCGGAAATCGTGCTCGACCCTATAAAATCTGTGTCCCGATATGCCGGAACGTTTGTAAAATCCTCAAAAGTTTGCACTTCTCTACAAGTTTTCAAATTTCAAAAAATCTTTAGGCAAACTCGGCTTAGTATAAACGAAATTTAAGGAATCGCAAATCTTTAATCGCTAAATTTGCAGCTTGTATAATAAATATCCGCACCAAACGGCCGATTACATGTCCGTTTTTAGTTGGCAATAGTCTTACTTTAGCTGTTAGTTCTTTCCCGGAAAAGCTACAATCAGTTATTCACTTTTCGCTTTCTTTCGCACTTTTCATTTATCAATTATGGAAGTTTATTTTCAGGTTATTACCGATGCAGAAGGTTTACAAAAAGCTTGCGATGAGTTAAGAAACTCGGAATACTTAGGTTTTGATACCGAAACAACGGAACTCGATCCGTATCGCGGTGATCTGCGGCTGATACAACTTAGCGACGGCAAAAAGACGCAAGTCATTGACCTTAAATTCTTTGCAGAGCGGGGAGATTTGCGTACCATGCCGGATCTCGCCCCTCTTCGCGAACTTTTATCGGATAAGAAACAAATAAAGATCGCGCACAACGCCAAGTTCGATTCAAAATGGGTGCGTCATCAATTGGGCGCCGAGCTAAACGGCGTTTTCGATACATTTTTAGCCAGCCAGTTGATCTCGGCCGGAGATCAGGATCGCAGGCATTCACTCGCTGATGTTGCACAGTTTTTTACCGGCACCGAGCTTGATAAAACACTACAAGTCAGCGATTGGAGCCTTTCAGAGCTTTCACACTCGCAAATAGAATATGCCGCCCGCGATGCAGCAATTTTACTGCCGCTGCGGGAACAGATGGCCGAAAGATTGAAATCCGACGACCTGGAAAAGGCGGCTGAGCTGGAGTTCGAATGTGTTATGCCGATCGCCGAAATGGAGCTGAACGGCTTTTATCTCGAAAAGTCACGTTGGCGTGAGCAGCTTGAAAAAGTGAAGGTCGCTCAGGCGAAGGCTGCCGATGAGCTTCAGCAAATGCTTTCGGCCGGCGTCGCGCAGGCCTCGCTGTTCGGACGCTCGGAGATAAATCTCGATTCTCAGCAGCAGGTTACCGATGCTCTCCTGAACCTGGGCGTGCCTGTTCCGGCGACAACGCGCGGATGGCAGCTGCAGCCGCTTGCCGTCGAATATCCCCAGGTCGCCAAGCTGCTCGAATATCGCGGCGTTGCAAAATCCCTGACGAGCTTCGGCGAAAATATCCTTGAGTTCATAGAGCCGAAAACTGGCCGCATTCACGCCGATTTTCGGCAGATCGGCGCCCCGACCGGCCGTTTTTCCTGCTCTAATCCGAATCTCCAGCAGATCCCGCACGACCCGCAATACCGGCGCTGCTTTATAGCTCCCGAAGGCAGAAAACTCATTATTGCCGATTATTCTCAGATCGAGCTTCGCATATTGGCGGAATTTTCGGATGACGAGAATTTTATCAAAGCATTCGTTTCCGGCCAGGATTTCCACGCATCTGCCGCCTCGCAAATGTTTAATGTAAAGCCCGAAGACGTTTCGCCTGAGCAGCGTTCGTTCGCAAAAAGACTGAATTTCGGGATCGTTTACGGCATCGGAGCATCGCGCTTCGCCTTGATGACAGGCATCGGGCAAACAGAAGCGGAAAACACGATGCGCCAATATTTCGGCACATTTCGCGGCCTTGACGCTTATTTAAGAGAGTCAGGAAGAAAGGTCGTAACGGAGAGAATTGCCAGAACGGCTTCCAATCGGATGATGCGGCTGCGTTTTGACGAAAACGACCGCCAACAGGTGGGCGGCGCCAGGAGAAACGGTATAAATATGCCGATCCAGGGGACATCGGCAGACATATTAAAGCGCGCTCTTCGGCTTTTGCATGATTCACTTCGTGGGACGTCCGCTGAATTGGTCAACATAGTACACGACGAGATCATCGTCGAATGCGACGCGGCCGAAGCGGAATTGACAGCCGACAAACTGGAAAAAGCGATGTGCTCGGCGGGCAAGGAGTACATTAAAAAAGTTCCTGTTAAAGTCGATGTAACTATTACAGGTGAATGGGCAAAATTGTAACGCCCCCGTCCGGCGTTACAATTCCTAGCTGGCGCTTGCTTCGCTTTGCGCCTCTTTTCCGGGCATATACAGAATACGCGTACAGCTTTCGCAGGTAATTATCTGATCACCGCGTTTTACTTCGACCTGCATTTGCGGGCGTAAAGACATAAAGCAGGCGCTGCACGAGCCGTTTATCACCTCGGCGACGGCGATGCCGTCACGGCTGCGTTGGGCCATGCGGTTATAGACTGAGGCAAGCTGGGCGGGGAGCGTAACAAAAACCCCTTCGCGTTTTTTTGTTTCCGAGTCAAGCTCTTTTTTGCTTGCGGCGAGATCGGTATCGAATTCCTTCAGCGCGGCCTCGCGTTTTGTGTCGATCGTGTTTATCTCATCGCTTCGTTCCTCCAGCTCTTTTTCGACCTCTTCGAATGCCGTCATCTTTTCCACTACCTGGGTTTCAAAAGCCGCGATCTGCTTTTGCAAGGCGTCAGTTTCGCGCATCGCGGTTTCGTATTCTTTTTGATTTTGAGCGTGTTTCAGATTGCGGTCGGCGCGTTCAAGATAGACTTTGTTTTCGGCGATCTGCTTTTCCAGATCGGCACGCGCCGTTTGCAAACCGTCTCGCCTATTCTGAATTTCGCGTATAGAAAAGGCGTGCTGTTCAAACTCTTGTTCGATATCTGCACGCCTTGTTTCCGAGGTTTCGATTTGTTGTTTTAATCGGCGAATGTGTGTATCCGTCTTTTGTAGATCTATTAACTTCTCAAGTTCAGCTCTCACTTATTAAATATCTCCTGTCAATAAAACCTGAATACTCACAGTAATTCTAACCTACAACCGCATAAAAAAAAAGTTGGGCCGCATTATAGCCGGTCTCCAGTAAAGATCAGAAAATGTTCGCGCAGAGTTTCTGTGCGGACTATGTTGCCCGGTTTCTCATCTTTCATCGTGCTCCAGACAGGCAGCTCGCCCCTTTTTTGCAGAAAAAGCTCAACGTTCGCCTTCGACATTCCTAAATGGGTAATTCGAGCGACCGCCAGCGCTCCGCCGCGCATAAATCCGTCGGACGGCGTGCGTGTCCAACCCGCTTCCAGCGTTAAGCATCTCACGCCCTGTTGAAGACGAAGAAGAGAACCGGCCATATTCGAGCCTCGATAGGTGAAGCGGTAAGGATCCTCTCTTTCAATTGAAATTCTTGAATTGGAACGGTTTGCATCGCCAGCAATCTCGACAAGTGTATCGAAAATCCATCCGATGCTTGCCTGTCTGATCGCATCGTTCGCCGCCTTTAGCCTGAGGTAGTCGGCCACGTCCGAGCGTCCCTCCGCGTTCGCTTTTTCGATAGCCTGCAATAGCATTTTTGACCAGACAGCGTCGAGCTCGTTCATCGTTTGAGGATAAAACCGCGCGGCAATAAATGCAATTTCGTGATATTATTTTGGAATATTTAAGTAAAAACGCGACTGCAACAGAGTGTTTCGTTTTTGAAATTAAACACGCTTTATGAGAAACGTATTAATTATAATTCTTTTTATCCTTATTTCGTCCACAGTTTTTGCTCAAAAGCCGAAGCGTAATGCCGCCGAAAAACCTACTGCGGCCGCTAAAACGGCTCCGGTCGATCCGGCGATCGAATCGGAACAGCTTGAAAATGCGATCATTTCGGCCACTCCGGCCCTTAGAGTTAAAAATTTAAAACAGTTTCTAGCCGATTTTCCGAATTCGGGTCAAAAGGCCCGCGCGCGCGAATCGCTTGTGGGCGCGCGCGGCTCGCTCGGTGACGAAAAACTACAGGCAAACGAGACGTCCGAAGGCGTTGCACTTTTCAAGCTTGCCGTCGAGGAGGCTCCAAAGCCGATGCCCGACAGGTTGTTTAATGAGATCGTCTCCAAATTTCCAGCTAATTTATTTTTCCGAGGTGAGCGCGCCGCAGCCCTGGAAATAGCTGGGTTGATCGAAAAAAAGGTCGCGGGAAAAACCACACAGCTTCTTAATTTGGCGACATTCCACCTCGGAATTGAAAACGGTTCCGATGCACGGCGGCTCGCTGAATTGGCCATTCAAATCGATCCGAATTCCGCCGCCGCATATCAGACTCTTGGCCTTGCGCATCGTTTGAACTTCGAATTGGAAGAATCAGCAAAGGCTTATTCAAAAGCTTTAGAACTTGACCCCGAATCTGCCGCATCAAAACGCAGCCTTGCCGAGATGAAACGCTCGCTCGGTAAACCCGATGAAGCGGCCGCTCTTTATCGCGAAATTCTCCTCAAGTACGAAAACGATATTCCCGCCCGCACAGGATTGATTCTTTCGCTTTTCGGAGCCGGAAAAAAGGCTGAAGCCGAAAGCGAACTGGCCAAATCGCTCGAGCAAAACCCGAATAATTTAAATTTACTTGCCGGCGCTGCATACTGGCATGCTGCAAATGACGATGGCGAAAAGGCCGTGCAGCTTGCTCAAAAAGCGATCGAGTTCGAGCCTCGTTTTATATGGTCGCACATCGCTCTTGCAAGGGGACTTTTGAGACAAAATAAGCCGGTCGATGCCGAGCGTGTACTGGTAATGGCCCGGCGGTATGGTAATTTTCCCACACTGGAGTATGAAATCGCCTCGGCACGCATGGCCGCCGGATTTTATCGGGAAGCGGTCGAAGAACTGCAAAAAAGCTTTACCCTAAAGGACGGCTTGGTTCAGACAAAACTCGGCGGACGCATCGCTCGTGAAGAGAAGACTTTTGCAGATCTAATCGCATTCGAACGCCGGGCAAGCATTTTTGAGCCGGCCGCCGCCGATAATCCCGAAAATTCGGGAAAGCTCAAGCTCCTTTTCGAGATGACGCAAAAACTTTCTGCCTCTGAACCAAACGAAGCCGAAATAATTGTACTGGCCGAAGATTTCGTCAAAGGCGACGATAAAATGAAACTTCACCGCCAGCTTCACGCCGCTTCGCTGCTGCTGCAGAAGGGAATTGCTAAGGAAAAGGCAGGTGAACTGGCAAAAGCAGCCGTCGGAAACGCAGATGCAGGCCTCGACGTCGCCAGTCCCGCAGCCGCCGTTATGGCCAGCGAGCTTTATGAAAGCCGAACTGTGGCCTTTTCGCGGGATCAGGTGATTATTGTTCCCGATGTACCGCGGCAAACTCTTTCCGCCATCCTGCGGGGACGCATCGAAGAGCTTTCGGGTTGGACGCTCTATCAGCAAAAAAGCTATGCGGAAGCTGTGATCCGTCTCCGCCGAGCTATTAGCGTTTTGCCGGACAAGAGTGCCTGGTGGCGTTCGAGTATGTGGCTGCTTGGCCTCGCGCTCGAAGCCGACGGCAAGGACAGTGAAGCTCTCGATTCATACATTAAAAGCTATAAAACGGACAAGCCCGACGTTTTGAAATATGTCATCGTCGAAACTCTCTATAAAAAAGTAAACGGAAACACGGTTGAGTTGGAAGCTAAAATCGGGGCAAATCCACTGACGGCTTTTTCTTCCCCCGCATCGGTAAAGCCGCTCGAAACTATTGTGAAATCCGCCGAGTTAAAAGACGCGTTTGTAACAACACCTGAGGAGCCTGCGAAAATCGCAGAAACTGTCAATCCGCAGATATTACCCGGGGAGTCGACAGTCCCTGAAACCAATAGTGAAGCTAAAACTCCGGCGAATGAAACCGCTGTGAGTTCCGAAGGAACCTCCGAGCCGAAGGTTGAAAGCTCGGCTATGCCGAAAATAACTACTGAATCCTCGACGCCGGTGCCCGAAGCTGTCCGTAAAATTTCAAAACCTGCTGAGCCGCCAGTGGAACAGGTTACGACCACAGAATTGCCGGCCGATAGTAAAACTGAAGTTCCCGAATCTACCGTCGAAACCACTGAGCCTGCACAGAAGGCTGTCGAGGATGTAGCTGTTCCGGAAAAAACTTCTGAAACTAAAAAAGCTGATGAGACCATCGAACCGTCGAATGGGAATTTAACTCCCGTGGATGCAAAACCTGAAAATCCTGCTCAGGACGCACCCCAAACCGATCCGGAAAAAGAGCCAGACGCGTCCGGGTCGCTTCCTGCAGTTACACCATCAGCCGAAGAAGCGTTAGTAACCACGTTGCCGGCACCAACAACGGCCGCGAATGATACTGTAAAATCGCAGCCCGGAATCGAATTTCTTTCTATTCCAACCACCGAGCCTCCCGAAAAGATCGAAACGGACGTTGATGCTTCGCCGGAAGAAATTACCTTAAAAACAGAAGTCGAAGCGCCGGACGCTGATTTTAAAACAGTTAAAACCCCGACGACATTAAATTCGGCCGGGAAGATTCCCGACCGTCAGCCGACAAAAAAGTTGGTGGTTCTCACTACCGACTCAGTAGTCGAATCGAAACCTGCCAAAAAAATCGCAAAACAGCTTTTTGAGCCGATAATCATTCCAATTCCTGGCCCGCCTCGTTCTAAAACAGCTGCCGATGAAACCGTTCTATCGGGCGCGGCCCGTGTTCGAATCATAGATGGGCTGGAAGTCAAATCCAAAATCAAATGTTCTATCAGTGTCAGCC
>JACDAY010000343.1 GCA_013695195.1 Blastocatellia bacterium
CGACAGTACCACGGCCAGGAGCAAACGCATGATAATTCTAACGCTGCTTTCGGCCCAATTCTCGGTCTCCGGCGCAGGTCCAGTGTCGGCCGAGCCGCTCATCATCGATAAAAATGGATTGCCCTCATCAGTTGCTTGCGCAGTGTTTGAGTTTTGAGTATTCGACACCGCCGAGGTGTTTCCGGTTTTGTAAGAACCGTTACGGCTTTGGCTTACAAACAATAGAACCACCAGGGCAGCAGCGAAAAGCACCGCTATCAGGACGGCTAATCTTGCACGTTTCATCAATTAATTTCTGCGAGATTTGAGCCGGCAGCCCGGTCGAGCTCGACAATCCTGTTTTTTACCGCTCGTGTATACGTGTCGATATCCGTGTTCGAGTAACGCGCCGCCCGGAACGCGTCCCTGATCTGCTGATCGGAAAGCTCCATCAAAAGATCGGCAAGCCAGCGGGCGTTTCTGACGGTAAAACCTTTAAAAACGCCCCGGTTTTTTCCTTTGTATGAAAGTTGGACCTCACCGTTCTTAACCCTTCTTATGAAATTCGATCTGCTGTAATGCTTGGGACTGCCGGTTTTGCGGCCTAGGCGGTAGATGATTGGCAAGTTGTTGTTTCCCAGCCGGCCAAGCGTCGATCCCAAATCGCTGACTATGTACTGGTGCTCGGTTCCATTTCTTCCCTTCACTTCCAAAACCTTATTTTGCAGGTCGAGCACATCCCAATTGCTGAGGAAAACCATCATCATCGCCAGGCCCTTTAGCTCATTCGTGCCCGAAAACGGATTACTTTTCCATTTCCATTCATCGAGCCGCTCGATATTATCTGGCCGGGCTTCGAGGCGGACGTTTCTAAACGTGCCCTTTCCGGGAATCGTTATTGTCGGCACAAGATAATTGATCTCAGTTTTGTATCCCAAGCCCCACAATAGGCGAACCGAAGCGGTTTCGGGCTGTGCCTCGCGGCCGAGCTTCGCAACCCAGGTGCGGCCCGCCGCGTCCTTGATCCGGTATTTCTTGTTGTGGCCGCTCTTTTCCTCTTTTATAAACGTGACTTTTCTTATATCAGGCTGCATAGCAGAGCCGCCGGGCCCAAAAAAGAGGTCGCGTCGATTGATGTCGACCCGTTCCCACATAACGGGCTTGGCTTGCGAAATCGATCTTGTTTTCTTTTTTTGTGCCTCAATTGCCGAAACGAACGACAAAAGAATAGCAATGATAACTAAATATCTCGGTGAAGTTCTTAACATCTATTTCCCCTCGTTGTAAAGTTTTTAAATTTTTAAAAAGCTAAACAGCCTGATTGAATTCTACTATATTCGAATAAAGTTGAAACGAAAGCTGGCTGTCGACGGCTTCTTCGCCAGCGGCGCGTTCCACGCGTGTATAACAACCATCGGAACCTAATTCCCGGGCTTTGACGTTATCGGACAAGTACGTTTTTAGAAATTCATTGCGCAAATAGTCTTTCAATTTTTCATCGCGGATCGGAGCAAGAACCTCGACGCGGCGGTCGAGATTTCGGGGCATCCAATCGGCGCTTCCGGTATAAATTTCTTCATCGCCGCCATTTTCAAAGAAGTAAAGGCGGCTGTGTTCGAGCAACGATCCGACGATGCTCCGGACGCGGATATTTTCTGACAAACCCGGAACGCCGGGCCGCAAAGTGCAGATGCCGCGGACGATCAGATCTATTTTTACACCGGCCTGCGATGCTTCGTAAAGCGCTTGAACGATTTCAGAGTCGGCAAGGCGGTTCATTTTTGCAATGATCCGCGCCGGACGGTCGTTCTGCGCGTTCTCAGTCTCGCGCTTGATCAATTTGACCATCGTTTCACGCAGATTGCTCGGAGCGACGACAAGTTTTTTGAAATTTTCACGCTGTGAATAAACGGTCAGATAATTAAACAGCTCGGTTGCATCCGCTCCAATTTCATCATCCACCGTCAACAGGCCCAAATCCGTGTAAAAGGCCGACGTTTCAGGGTTGTAATTTCCGGTTGCGAGATGCACGTAGCGGCGAAGCTCGTCGCCTTCACGCCGTATGATCAGCGTAGTTTTGCAATGTGTTTTCAGCCCGAGCAAACCATAAACGACATGGACGCCCGCGCGTTCGAGCCGTTTTGCCCATTCGATATTATTTTCCTCGTCAAAACGGGCTTTTATCTCGATCAAAACTGTAACCTGCTTGCCGCGTTCGCTTGCCTGAATTAGCAATGGAGCAATCGGAGACTCGGCGCCGATCCGGTACAAACACATTTTGATTGCCAGAACGTTCGGGTCCTCGACTGCTTCTTTTATAAAATCCGTAACGATCGAGTATGGCATATACGGATGATGCAGCAGCACATCCTGACGTTTTATAACATCAAACGCGGACTCGCTGCCGTTAAAAATGGCCGGACGCGTTACTTTTAGCGCTTTGTCCTTGAGATCAGGCCGATTGATCTTGAAAAGAGCCGACATATCGGCAAGATTTATCGGGCCGTCGATTTTATAAATATCATCGACCGTGATTTCAAGCGAATTACATAAATACTCGACCATTTCGCCTGGCATTGCACGGGAAACTTCCAGCCGCACGACTTCGCCGAATCTGCGCTGCTTCAAATTCTCTTCCATCGTCTCGAGCAAATCTTCCGCCTCAGTCTCGCGCAGGTCCATATCGGTGTCGCGCGTGATGCGAAACAAATGGCACGATTGGGGATCGGCTTCCGGGACCAGCATGCTGACATTCGCCGCAATTATTTCTTCGATCAAAACGAATTTCGTAGATTCTTCGCCGATCGGCACCAGACGCGGCACGAAGGGCGGAATCTTTATTCTCACAAAAAAATCATCCCCGATGTTTTCCAATGCCCGGGCCACTCGGGGGTTGAGCTTCGGTTTTACCTTTAACGCGACGTTCAAACTGCCGCCCGAGATATATGGGAATGGATGAGTCGGATCGACTGCCTGCGGCGTGAGCAGCGGATAAATTCCGGTTCGAAAATATCCATCGATAGTTTCGCGCTCGTTATCGGAAAGTGATTCATACTTCTCGACGACAATACCGTTGCGTGCCAGGCCCGGCAATATTTCAGTTTGCAGGCAGTCCATCTGCTGCCCGATCATATCCAACAAACGACTTCTCACCTCAGCGAGCAGTTCGGGTCTCGTAAACCCGTCAGGCGAGACGCTCACCTCGCTGCCGAGCTTTTCTTTCAAACCCGACACACGGATCATAAAAAATTCGTCGAGATTTGAGGAAAAAATCGAGAGGAATTTGAGGCGTTCCAGAAGCGGCTGCGAGCCGTTGAGTCCTTCCTCCAGCACACGCCGAAAGAACTCGATCAAGCTTAGATCGCGGTTGATAAAAGTCGCTGTCAAGGTTTGCGGCTGATGCGATACTTTCGCAAAATCTTCAATTGCAATGCGCTCGACAGATTCTATCTGCCTGAAACTTGTAGTCATAATAATTTGTTAGGTCGGGAGAGACCAAAACGTAGTGCTGTGAGACGCACGTAAAAAATCCTAATGCAATAGTTGTTCCACAATAAAGCTAAGTTGCCTGCAAATCTGCGGTTAGCGTGTTTCAAAAGGGTATTCGTGAGGAGAAAGGAGAGCGCGAAAGATTTGAGGCAAATGGTTTGTATTAAATCGGTACGGCGATATACGGCAGGCACAATAGCTTGTTTTTAGGTTATGGGTCAAGTAGAGCCTTAGATTCTTTTCGTGTTTTTTATGTTCGTTCTGGTCTAAGAAACCCATAACATCACGAAATAACACAAATCAACACGAATAAGCCTTTGATGTTATGCAGCGTTTGTATCTCCAACGAATTCTTCGCCGTATGTTTTTATAGCCTGGCTCGATATTATTCAGCCTTGTTTATCGCGGCTTCACTTACAACTTTCCGTAGTTCCCGTGCCGATGTTGTCGCCGGTTCTAGTTCCACGTCCTGCACGTTTTGGTAAATCTTCTTGCCAAAAACGCCGTTCCAGGGCGGGATGACTATGGTCGCGTTGCCGGACGCTTTTGCCTGGCAGGAAAGCCGCATGAACGGCCTTTCACCTTCCGGTTGGTTGTAGCCGAAGACCTTCATCTGCTTTCTTTCGCGTCGGGAAACTTCGGAAAGCTTCTCCTGCCCCGCTATGACGCCGATCCAGCATGTGCCGCATGACGCCGAAAGACATTCGACAGGGATTACACCTTCCCAACACCGCGAATCTTTTTCCTGCCAGTTTTGTGACCGATCGAGCGCCGACGCCCCGGCGATCTCCTGATCGCTGGTTATAGCGAACCTGCCGTCGTTTCGTTTTTCGTCATAGATAATCGAATATTTCTTGTTAACGGTTTTGAGAAATCCGAAGACGCCTTGCGAATCGTCTTTGGAACGCTCGCTTACAATTTTGTCTGGTGATTTTGCCATCAAACCTGTCGGCTTCTGAATCCCGTCTGCTGCATTTTTGAAATTTTCGAGGCCTGTTTGATTGAGTGTCATCATCCCGACAGCGGCGATAGCGATGACTAGCGACACATCTATCTTCAATTTTTCCGCCGACATCGCCGCGAGCTGCCGGATTTCTTCAGCTAAATCGATATCGTCATTCTCGAAAACAACTGCTTCCGCCTCGATAGCCGCCTTCACGGTCTTCCAATAGCGGTGCCCATAGAGAAAATGATGAGAAGTATCGATCTGATCCTTCAACTCGTATCTGCCGAGCATGGCAAAACCCTGCACCGCTTTCTCAAGATCCTCAGCCGACTGCAAATATCGAAAAAGGCTAAGCGGATAAAACCGAAACCATATCTGCACGGCGTTCCGGTCAACTTCGTGAATCTCCGGAAGAAGCGTATGGATTGCGGAAAGCCAATCGCTTTCTATAAAATTATGTAAATATTGTTCGAATGTTTCGGTAGTGCTGCTCATTATAAAAATTATCGTCCTGAAACAAAAAGGCAATTTTACTAGGAAAATTCGACTTTGGCAAAAGCAAACTTGACATCATTTTTGCAAATTTGTAGAATCTAAAGTTTCGGACTTTACAGTCTGGTTCGTACAGCAGTTTTATTTTGGAGCTGTGTGATGATTTTTGAAAGTTGAAACAGGAATTGTAGCGTAAACAGGACGAACCAACGTCTTTCGGCAACATCGGAACATATCTTATATGCCACGCTACAGCAAAGTTTTTTAACTTTCGGTTTTTAAAAGGGATTTTATCCAACTAATTTGAGACGCAAGTGATCTTGTGCTAACTGCCGGAAATTTTTCGGCAAGAGTCAGGCAGGACGTTAGTTTTGCCTATTGGAATTTTAAAACGTGGACAACCACCCCGTCAGCCGAAGCGGCTGCCACCCCTCCTCAAACCAGGAGGGGGAGCTTTAAGAAAAGATATGCCGACGATCAATCAGTTAGTTCGCAAAGGACGCCAAAGAGTTAAGTATAAAACGGCGAGTCCGGCTTTGCAGGCCAATCCGCAGAAGCGCGGCGTTTGCACGCGTGTTTATACGCAGACGCCTAAGAAGCCTAATTCCGCGCTTCGCAAGGTGGCGCGTGTCCGGCTGACGAACCAGATCGAAGTTACTACATATATTCCCGGCATCGGGCATAATTTGCAGGAACACTCGATAGTGCTGATTCGCGGCGGACGTGTAAAGGATCTGCCGGGTGTGCGTTATCACATCATTCGCGGAACGCTCGATGCTTCGGGTGTTGCCAATCGTAACCAGGCACGTTCGAAATATGGTGCCAAGAGGCCGAAGGGAGCGAAGTAAAGGCTGAAGGATAAAGGCGAAAGGATAAAGTAAGAACGTATTGCTTTTGACTCAGAATAGATAAAACGATTGAAGGCTATGGAATATAAGGGAATTTTTATCCTTTATCCTTTCGCCTTTATCCTTTCAAAAAAATATGGCTAGAAGAAGAGTTGCAGCAAGAAGAGAAGTTTTACCGGATCCGATCTATAACAGCATCGTTGTTACGAAATTTATCAACGGCATGATGCTCCAGGGTAAAAAGACGACGGCGGAAGAGATCTTTTATAAAGCAATGGAAAAGATCGGCGAAAAGACGGGCGAAGAGCCGTTGAAAATATTCAAGAAGGCTCTGGACACAGTTTCACCGACTTTGGAAGTGAAATCGCGCCGGATTGGCGGTGCGACGTATCAGGTACCGTTGGAAGTAACAAGGGACCGGCGAAATACTTTGGCGATCCGTTGGATCGTAACCAACGCCCGCAACCGCAGTGAAAAAACGATGCGCGACCGCCTGGTCGGCGAACTGCTGGATTCAACCAGCGGACGCGGAGGAGCGGTGAAGAAAAAGGACGACGTTCACCGCATGGCCGAAGCCAATAAGGCTTTTGCACATTATCGGTTCTAGGAAGGATTTAACCGCCGAGACGCCGAGACGCCGAGAATTTTTCTTTAAGAACTCTGCGTCTCCGCGTCTCGGCGGTTAAATAGAAGTAATGGCGAATATTAGTTTAGACAAATTTAGGAACATCGGCATCATGGCTCACATCGACGCGGGTAAAACCACGACGACCGAGCGGGTGCTGTTCTACACGGGCGTTTCGCACAAGATCGGCGAAGTCCACGAAGGAACAGCGACGATGGACTGGATGGAGCAGGAGCAGGAACGCGGAATTACGATCACTTCCGCTGCAACTACCTGTTTCTGGGAGCGAAATGGCGTCGAACATAGAATCAACATCATTGACACTCCCGGACACGTTGATTTTACTATGGAGGTCGAACGCAGCCTGCGTGTTCTCGACGGAGCGGTTTGTGTCTTCGACGGCGTTGCCGGTGTTGAGCCGCAATCCGAAACTGTTTGGAGACAAGCGGATAAATACGGCGTTCCAAGGATTTGTTTTATCAATAAACTGGATCGTGCCGGAGCTTCGTTCGACAGGTCGTTCGATTCGATTATAACGAGGCTTGGAGCGAATGCCGTAGCATTGCAAATTCCGATCGGGCTTGAAGAAAATCTTAAGGGCGTCGTCGATCTTATTCAGATGAAAGGCCTTATCTGGAACGACGAAACGAAAGGCGCGGAATATCAGATTACGGACATTCCCGCAGATCTAGTCGAAGCCGCAACTGCCGCACGCGAAAAGCTTGTTGAGGCCGTGTCCAGCATCGATGACGACCTGATGATGAAATATCTCGAAGGCGAAACGGTGAGCGAAGATGAAATTCGCGCGGCTCTGCGTAAGGGAACGCTGGCAATGAAGATCGTGCCGGTAGTTACCGGCTCTGCGTTTAAAAACAAGGGCGTCCAGACGCTGCTTGACGCTGTCATCGATTACCTGCCCAGCCCGCTCGATATTCCGGCAATTGAAGGTGAAAATCCCAAATCAGGCGAAATTGAAAGCCGTGCCGCAGATCCAAAAGCTCCTTTCTCCGGATTGGTATTCAAGCTGATGGCGGACAAGCATTTAGGCCAATTGGCTTTTGTTAGAATTTATTCCGGGACGGTAAATTCCGGCTCGTATGTTACCAACACTATCAAAGGCTCCAAAGAACGCGTCGGACGTCTTATGCTTATGCACGCCAATAAACGGGAAGACGTTGAAACGGCGAGCGCCGGAGAGATCGTTGCTATCGGCGGAATGAAGAACACGACGACAGGCGACACAGTTTCGGACGAATTAAAGCCGATAATCTTGGAATCGATGGATTTTCCCGAGCCGGTCGTGCGGGTTGCTGTCGAGCCGAAGACGCGTCAGGATCAGGACAAAATGGGCATCGCGCTAAATCGCCTTGCTCAGGAAGACCCCAGTTTTAGAGTTAATACCGATCATGAAACCGGCCAGACGATCATCGCCGGCATGGGTGAGCTTCACCTCGAAATCATCGTAGATCGCATGAAACGCGAATTCGGTGTCGAAGCCAATGTTGGCAAACCGGAGGTTGCGTATCGGGAAACGATCACGGCAAGCGCGCCCGGCAAAGAAATTTATAAGAAACAATCCGGCGGCCGCGGTAAGTTCGGCCACGTCGAGCTTGAGATCGAACCGGCTCCGGGCGAAGGTTTTGTCTTTGAAGACAAGATCAGCGGCGGCTCGATTCCGAGGCAGTTTATTAAGCCGACAATGGAAGGCGTCCGGGACGCGATGCAGCGTGGATATCTTGCGGGATACGAGTTGGTAGATATTAAAGTAACGCTTCTTTTCGGCTCTTATCACGAAGTTGACTCGGACGAAATTTCGTTTAAGCTGGCAGGCTCATTCGCATTTCAGGATGCTGTTAAAAAAGCGAAACCTGTTTTGCTCGAGCCGATTATGCGTATCGAAGTCGTTACGCCCGAAGAGTATATGGGAGCGGTCAACGGCGATTTGAACCGCCGACGTGGGCAGATCGATAAAATGGAGCCGCGTCCGGGCAACGTTTCTGTAGTTACGGCATTTGTTCCGCTTTCCGAAATGTTTGGATATACAACCGACCTCCGTTCATCAACGCAGGGGCGGGCGACATCGAGCATGCACTTCGAACGTTATAACGAAGCTCCTCGTAATGT
>JACDAY010000368.1 GCA_013695195.1 Blastocatellia bacterium
AGATGACGATTTAGTTTACGATTTCCGAAACGCTAAAAGCGTAAAATCAAAACAAGGAAGGTAATAATTATGTCAATTAGAAATGCAAAGGCAACGTGGAATGGAACCTTGAAAGAGGGTAAGGGAACTATGGCTTTGGGAAGTGGCGCTTTTGAGGGACCGTTTTCGTTCAACACCAGGATGGGCGATGAGCCCGGCACAAATCCGGAAGAACTCATCGGAGCCGCGCTTGCAGGCTGCTTTACGATGGCATTAAACGCCGGTCTGGAAAAAGAAGGTTTTAAAACGAACGGCATCAAAACCGATGCAAAGGTGAATTTCGGAAAAGACGGCGAAGGCTTTGCGATAACAAAAGTCGATCTGGAGACGGAAGCCGACGTTGAAGGCATAGAAGACGGCGAGTTTCAGCAGATAGCCGAGAAGACAAAATCGAGCTGCCCGGTAAGCAAAGCGCTTGCGGGAACCGAAATCGTGCTCAATGCTACGCTGGTCAAATCGCAGGCAGCAGGTTGAGCCCGTGGGCATACTGGATTTTTTTATATTGAGTTCCGCTAGGAACGGTATGTTTGTAGTTAGATTGTCAATATATGATTGAGTTCCGTTGGAACGACACATTTTCTGTACCGTTCCTACGGAACTCAAAGCAATTTTTACCAAAAGTTCCTACAAACATTACGCTCCTCTGGAGCTAAACATCTAACCAACCGAAATTGAAAAAAATATTGTAATTTGTAACCAACTTTGTTACAATCATATAAATAATGAACCAAAGAGATTGAATTTTTATCGACGGAGAAGATCGAAGGCATCGACGAGCTGCACCGGCTGTTGACCGAAGAGCGTGTCGGAATCACACAAACTATTACGGTCATAAGAGGAACTAAAAAGCTCGAGCTTGGAATAATCCCGCGCGAGCGTTTGTAAATTGAAGCTTTGCGGTTTTTTAAGGCTAAGTTATAATTTAAGGAATATTTAAGGAGATACATAATGGCAAATTTTGCAAAGGAAGTGAACGATACGGATTTTGAAACAGATGTTTTGGGCTCGGAAAAGCCGGTTTTGGTTGATTTTTGGGCCGAATGGTGCGGGCCGTGCCGCATGATCGGTCCTTCGGTCGAGGCGGTTGCCGAGGAATACGACGGCAAGGCCGGTTTTTTTAAGATGAACGTCGATGAAAATATGAACGTGCCGCAGCGTTACGGCATTCGCGGAATACCGACGCTTATCTTGTTCAAAGGCGGCCAGGAACAGGAACGCATCGTGGGCGCTGTTTCGCGTGACGCGATCGCCAAAGTCGTCGGAAAGTATATTTAATATATTTAACATATAACGCCGCCATTTTGGCGGCGTTACCCTTATTATGAACTTCAAACAGTTCTATCTCGGATGCCTTTCCCACGCCTCTTATTACATCGGTTCCGGCGTCGAGGCGGCGGTCATTGATCCGCAGCGAGATGTTCAGCAGTATCTTGATGAAGCCGCTTCCAACATTCAAACGATCAAATACGTCATCGAAACGCATTCACACGCCGATTTTGTCAGCGGGCATATCGAGCTTGCTGCCAAAACGGGTGCGCAGATTGTTTACGGCGAAAGTGCAGAAACCGAATTCCCGACGCTGAAGGTTAAGGATGGTGATGTATTGACTGTCGGCAGCATCAGTCTCAAAATTCTCGAAACTCCCGGCCACACGCCCGAAAGCATCACAATAGTCGCGGAAGACAACGAAAATGCAACTGAGCCACTAAAAATGTTTACTGGCGATACGTTATTTATCGGCGATGTCGGCAGGCCCGATCTTATTGGTTCAAAAGGTTTTACGGCGGAAGATATGGCCGGCATGCTGTTTGACAGCCTGCACACAAAGATATTGCCGCTGCCGGATGAAACCGAAGTATTTCCGGCGCACGGAGCCGGTTCCCTTTGCGGTAAATCACTCTCGAAAGAAACTTGGTCCACGCTGGGAAACCAAAGGCAGTTCAATTACGCCCTGCAGCCGATGAGCAGGGACGAATTCATAAAACTTGTCGCTTCCGGCCAAACCGAAGTTCCCGCATATTTTCCGAAAAGCGCCGCCCAAAACCTGCGCGGTCCAGCGGCGTTCGATGATCTTGCCAAACCGAAAAAACTTTCGTCTGAAGAGATCGTAAATTTTGACGGCGTGGTTATCGATGTACGAACCGCTGCAGAGTTCGGTGCTTCACACATTCCTAATGCGATAAATATCGGGCTTAGCGGGCAATTTGCTTCGTGGGCGGGAACTTTCATACCGGTCGAAACGCCGCTAGCTATCGCAGCCATGAGCATTGAGCAAGTCGATGAAGCCGTGATGCGGCTTGCACGTGTAGGAATAGAATCCGTTAAAGGCTTTATGCTGATGAGTGGTTTCAGCGGTAACGCCGGGATAATAGAACAACTTCCGGCGGAGCAGTCGGATCAGCGTATGAACGCCGAAAAAGACGTTCAGTTCATAGACGTTCGTCAACCGGGCGAGCACGCCGCGGGCCACGCCGCCGGTACTATAAATCTGCCGCTCAACACGCTTACACGTGAATTGGATAAACTCGATCCAGACGTTCCGGCCTATGTAATCTGCCAGGGAGGTTACAGGTCGAGCCTTGCAACAAGCATTCTTGAGAACGCCGGATTTAAGTATGTTTATAATGTGGCGGGCGGCACATCCGGCTGGAGTGAAGCCGGTCTGGAAATCGAGGTTTCGAATGCCTATGCGTTATAAATAATGGTTTGGACAATCGATCATTGAATGAGCCTTTTTGAACTAACAAAGTCTCTTATAAACATCCCTTCAATTTCGGGCGATGAGGAAGCTGTCGGGTTTTTTTTGCGCGATCATTTATTATCGCTAGGTTGGACGGTCGAGATGCAGGCGGTTTCCGAGAATCAGAATAATGTAATTGCTTATCTGAACGAAAGACCTCGGGTATTTTTCTCGACACATATGGACACGGTTCCGCCGTTTATAGAGGCTGGCGAGGACGAGCGGAAAATATACGGTCGCGGAAGCTGCGATGCGAAAGGAATTATCGCGGCGCAGCTCACGGCTGCCGAGGAATTGAGAAAACAGGGCACCGAAGACATCGGATTGCTGTTTACCGTTGATGAAGAACGATCAAGCACTGGTGCAAAAGCCGCCGACGAACACCCGCTTGCCGCGAAGTGCGAATATCTGATCAACGGCGAGCCGACCGACAATGATCTGGCAATCGGTTCAAAAGGTTCCCTGCGGCTGATGCTGCGGACACACGGAAAAGCCGCACATTCGGCTTATCCCGAAGAAGGTGATTCGGCAATCGAAAAGCTGCTCGTTATTTTAGAAGATATAAGAAAAATCAAATTTCCGAACGACGAATTTTTTGGCGAAACGACTTGCAATATCGCCACTCTCGGCGGCGGGCTCGCGCTCAATGTTATTCCGCCAAACGCTGAAGCCGGAATGCTGATTCGCCTGACGACCGGACTGGAACCGATTCTAGAAATATTGGAAAGGGTGATTGACGGCCGCGGGGAACTGGAAGTTTTGTCCTACAGTTTGCCTGTGAAAATGCTTGCGGTAGTAGGGTTTAATCAAAAAGTCGTACGTTTTACGACCGACATTCCGCACCTCGGAAACTGGGGCCAGCCGCTGCTGCTCGGCCCGGGCTCTATCCTCGTTGCACATACGAAAGATGAATTTGTGTTGAAGAAGGATTTGGAAGACGCGGTAGAGTTATATATAAATTTGGCCGGGAAATTATTGCGGGACTAGGCGATGCCGATTCCGCACTTGCATGGCTTGAAAAGGCGGTTGAAGACCGGGACGTAAGGCTGATTTTGCTAAAGGTCGAACTCCAGTGGGACAACCTGCGGACAGAGCCGAGGTTTATAGATTTAATGAAGCGGATGAATTTTGAATAAGAAATGCGAATAGTTTTGATCGGCCATGGTGCGATGGGAAAGCATATTGAAACACTGGCCGGAGAAAAAAATCATGAGATCGCCGCAGTCATAGACGAGACCGATGCCGGTTTGACGGTTGATGCGTTGGCTTCAAAGTTACAAAATACAGATGTGGCGATTGATTTTTCGGTGGCAGATGCAGTGCGAAGAAATGTCGAGGCATGTGTGTTGGCCGGTGTCCCGCTGGTTGAGGGCACGACCGGATGGAACAGCCTGCGTGCCGAGATCGAGGATTATATTAGGCAAAACGACGCAGCATTCGTCTTTGGCGCAAATTTCTCTATTGGAGTTAATTTGTTTTACCGTATTTCTGCTTTTGCATCAGAGCTTTTTGCTAAATTTCCTGAATATGAAGTGTTTATCGAAGAACAACACCATTCCAGAAAGAAAGATGCGCCGAGCGGAACGGCTTTGAAACTGAAAGAGATCGTGGCAAATCATATCAAAAACGAGATCAGTATTTCGGCGACGCGGGCGGGGAATATCCCCGGCACGCATCGGATCGGCTTTGACGGTGCGGCCGATCAGGTTCTGCTCGAACACACCGCACGCTCGCGTGAAGGGTTTGCGTCGGGAGCGCTGTTGGCGGCGGAATGGATCGCCGGAAAGAAGGGATTTTATGAGTTCGCGGACGTGATGGACGAGATTTGTCAGAACCGCCTGCGGTAGCGGGTGGTTGAACATTAGAGTTCCGAGCTTCAAGTTCCGAGTTCCGAATTCGAGTTCAAACACGGATTTCCAACTCGGAACTCGAAACTCGGAACACCGAACTCGAAACTTACTTCAGCCACTTGCTGCCGCAGGAGGTTCTGACACTTTATGACTATGCAACTTGATTGGATGCGAGGCTGCGCTACGGCGCTCGTTACGCCGTTTCATAAAGACGGTTCGATAGACGACGAGTGTTTTGTAAAGTTGGTTGAACGTCAGATAAAGAATGGCATAACTCTCCTTGTGCCATGCGGGACGACCGGAGAAAGCGTTACGATGAGCGCGGCCGAGCGGCTGCACGTAATTAGAATGACGGTCGAAATCGCCCATAATCGCGCCAAAGTAATCGCCGGAACGGGCAGCAACAATACCGCAGCGACGATAGATTTTACACGCAAAGCCAGAGAAACAGGTGCCGATGCCGCCTTGATCGTTGCTCCTTATTACAACAAACCGACGCAGGACGGAATGTTTGCTCATTTTTCCGAGATCGCCAAATCGGTAAAAAAGTTCCCGATAATGTTGTATAACGTGCCTTCGCGGACCGCTTCGAATATCTCAGCCGAGACGACTCTGAAACTCGTGGATAAATTTGAAAATATCGTCGCCGCCAAAGAAGCATCGGGAAATTTTTCGCAGGTGATGGAGATCATAAAAAATCGCCCGAAGAATTTCAAAGTATTTTCCGGCGACGATGCAACGGCACTGCCG
>JACDAY010000235.1 GCA_013695195.1 Blastocatellia bacterium
GACGGCGGGAAGATCAGTAAACTGACGAATATTAGCAAGTCCAAGCTTTTGAAGATTCGGCAAAAATACTTTTCGCAAACGTAAAATATTGCCGAGCGTGTCGGCCCCCGCATCGCCCCAATCTGCAGCGTCCGGCATTTCACCAATGCCCACGCTATCGAGTACCACCAAACAAATGCGGTTGAATTTCGTTTCTGCCATATTTAATTTTACGTCACTTTTGACTATACGCGCTGAATCAGCGATGAGTACGGTGAATGTAGCGGAGGCTCTTACGAAATTTGTGACAGCGGACCGGAACTGGTCGAACCTGAATTTGTGCAAAATCGAAATGATCCGTTAATTTGCCGGCGCAGTATACCCTTCTCTTGCACGGACCTGTGCTCCCACCGGCAAGCCTTTCAGCTCTACTTTTATTCTCCGATAAGTTCCGTCGCGTTTTTCATTCGCGGAGTAATATCCGAGACTGTATTTCATTCCGATCTCATCGGCAACGCTTTTGAATGCTATTCGGGCATCGCTCAGATCAACGACCGGAAAAACTTTCCCGCCCGAAGCCTTTGCGAGTGAATTCATCTCCGCAGCCGCTAGCTCATAAAGCTTTTTACTGACCGCAAGCCTCTCGAAATCCCCTAGCTGGCAAAAGCTTGTGGCCTTTTCCATTTTTGCGTTGGCATTGAAAGTGCGGTAATAGCGCCGAATCTGTGCCGAGGAAAACCGGATCGTGCTTTCGCAATCGCCTAGCAGGTTTTGTTCGAAAAAATCACGGGTGTTGACCTGGATAAAATACGTGATTATGCCGGCATTTTCCAGCATTTCTTTGGCTTCTTCAAAATCGGAGCTGCTGGTCGAGTCCACCCCGTCGGTCAACGCAACAAGAGCGCGGCGGCCGCGGAACTCGGCCTTCGGAGCTTTGTCAAATATACTTTCGACAATCTTTAAAAGTCCGTCATAATACGGGGTACCATTACTTGTTTTTATTTGTTCCAGTGCAGTTCGTAAGGCGCCTCTGTCATCGGTAAGGCCGCTTAAAACCTCGGTAACGGGTTCAGGGCGGTTATTTTTGACGTCGGTTTTGAATGAAATTATCGAAACCCTGTCGCCGGGACGCAGGGCGTTTATAAAATTCTGCGCGGATCGCTGGATCAACTGCAGATCGGAACGCGCCGAGCCGGATGTATCCAGCAGAAGAGCGACTTCAAACGGAGAGCTGGTCGCCGAAAAGTCAGATACTTCCTGGCGCCTGCCGTCCTCGAAAATATTAAAATTCGTTTGTTTAAGATTGAGCAAAGGCTTGCCAACCTTGTCCATAACTACAACAGGAACTTCAACCAGCTCCGTATCGATCCTGATGATCTCGTCTTCAGGATCTTTTTGAGGCTTATTGTCCTGAGCATCCAGTGCAGTCAGACAACTTCCGAAAACGATCAAAAACAGACAAGGAATTTGATACCTCATATTTGTGCCTCGCTCATACTATAATCTTCATTTTACCAAAAAGCGGCGTCGGCGTGAAGGCTTAATAAAGCCTTTCGCGCTTAAGATTGATTTAATCGGGAAATTATTCCCTATTGCAATTCATTTTATGTTACTATCTAAAAAAATATAATCGATTATCGAGCGATGATCGCATAACACCACTCTTACACGGGTCCCGCTCCCAAAATAGCGGACTTTGTCAAAATAAGGAGAATATAATGAAGAAATCTGTTTTTCTAGGAGCAGCATTCTGCTGTCTCTGGACTGTTTTTTCGATGAACGCTTCCGCGCAGGCACTTATTAACGAGCTTGTTGTCAATCCGGGCGGGACTGATAATTCATGCGAGTACATAGAACTTATCGGCACGCCCGGTGCCACACTTACGAATCTATACTTCGCCTCGATCGAAGGGGACATAACTTCGACGCCCGGCGTTGTTACAGCGCTAATTACGATCAATAGTGTGACGCTTGGCTCAACGGGCCTGTTGATTATTACAGGCACAGTGCCCTGCGGTAACCGGGTGTATCCGCCGGGAACAATCGTTAATCAACAAGCCATTCTTGACAACGCCGGCGGTGCGCTGCAAAACGGCACAAATTCTTTTTTACTGATAAGCAGCCCTACTAACCCGATCGTTCTGGGAACGGATTACGATATCGACAACAACGGAACGCTCGAATTGCTGCCGGCCGGTGCGGTTGTTATTGATGCTGTTGCGTTTAACGATGGCGGAGCGGGCGATATTACCTACGGCGGTGTTGTATTGACGTCGGCAGCCGGCACGATCGGCGCTGCCGTGCGCTTTCCGGGAAATACCACGCCTAATTCTGCGGCGGCATTTTTCGGAGGAGCTCTTTTTGGTTCAAACGATAACACAGGATTCAGTTCAACCGTCCGCACCGCCAATTTTCCTGCAAGCCAGGGCGGCGCTCTGACGCCTGGAAGGCCTAATGTGGCCAATGACGCTGTGGTCGATAGAAACGGCGACGGCAGAACCGATTATGTCGTTGTACGAAATACCGGCGGTGGCCCGAACGGTCAACTAACATGGTTTACAAAGATTAGTGGCGGAAATCCGAGCTTTTCCAGGCAATTCGGCGTAGCCGGCACCGACGGCGCTCCTGGGGGACCGGGCGGCGATATTATCCTGGCAGGCGATTACGATGGCGATCTGATGGATGACATTACGGTTTTCCGGCCGTCTAACGGTACGTTCTATATTCTGCAGAGTGCAACTTTGACGATCAGAATTGACCAGTTAGGCCAGGTTGATGACGATCCGGCAATTGTCGGTGATTACGACGGCGATGGAAGGGACGACCCGGCGGTATATCGCGAGGGTGCTCAGAGCACATGGTTTTACCGTACATCACCAGGAGCTTTCTTTACTGCGGTGAATTGGGGAGCGACGGGTGATTTCGTTGCACCGGGCGATTATGACGGCGACGGCAGGGCTGATTATGTAGTTCAGAGGGCAGACGGCACGGCTGGACGTTTCTTCAGGCGTCTCTCCGGCGGCGACTTCGACTCTGTATTGTTCGGCCTTTCTGATGACTTCGTAGTTCCGGGAGATTACGACGGCGACGGCAGGACAGACATTGCGGTTCTCCGAGCAAATGCAGGAGGCTTTTACGTTTGGGACTTCGAACCCAGCGGAACGGCCGGAACTACGGTTGTCTCTGATATATGGGGTATGGCTGCATCCGATCTACCTACTCAGGGAGATTATAACGGAGACGGAAGAACCGAATATTCCGTTTTTCGTCAAACAACGGGTACGTTTTTTAATATGACGGTCGGAACCAGAAACCAATTCAGTGAACAGTGGGGCATGG
>JACDAY010000013.1 GCA_013695195.1 Blastocatellia bacterium
GAAAATTATTTCAAACAATCGAACCGCACGCTCGGCATTTTTGCTCCGACTGAAAAGCCTGACCGAGCCGAAATTCCGAATATCAAAGACGCGGACGTGGCGGCGATGGTCAAAGATTACAAAGGCGACGCGTTGGTTGCTCAAGGCGAAACATTCGACCCGTCGCCCGGTAATATTGAATCGCGTGTGAAACGAACAAAAGTGGGCGGAATCGACGTTGCGCTGCTATCAAAAGAAAATCGCGGCGACGCGGTTGTGGCAAATTTAATTTTGCGTTTCGGCGATGAAAAATCTTTGATGAATCGCTCGAATGCCGCAAGTTTCGCAGGACAAATGTTGATGCGCGGCACAACAAAACATACGCGCCAACAAATTCAAGATGAATTCGATAAGCTTAAAGCTCGTGTTTCGGTTTTCGGCGGAGCAACCAGTGCGAATGTTATTATCGAAACAACACGCCAAAATTTGCCTGCCGTACTTCGGCTGGTCAGCGAAATTTTGCGCGAACCGGCGTTCCCGCAAACCGAATTTGACCAACTCAAGCAGGAAACTTTAACCCAAATTGAAAGCCAAAAACGTGAGCCGACATCGGTCGCCTTCACGGAAATCAGCCGTCATTTCAACATTTACCCGAAAGGTCATCCGTCCTATTCCGGCACAATTGACGAACAAATTGCCGATATTAATGAAGTTACATTGGACGGTGTAACGAAGTTTTACAAGGATTTTTACGGCGCATCCAGCGGTCAGATGACGGTTGTCGGCGACTTTGACGAGAAGGAAATTTCTGCTCTGACACAGGAGCTTTTCGGTAATTGGAAGAGTCCTGGCACCTATACTCGAATAAAAGGCGAGTACCGCGATATTGCGTCGATCAACAAAAGCTTTGAAACGCCTGACAAAGCCAATGCATTCATGGTAGCCCGGCTGAATGTGAAACTCCGCGACGATCATGTCGATTATCCGGCCTTGGTTTTGGGAAATTATATGCTCGGCGGCGGATTTCTGAATTCGCGTCTAGCTACCCGCATTCGTCAGAAGGAAGGTTTAAGCTACGGCGTCGGGTCGAGCTTTAATGCCAGCTCATTGGATGAAACCGGAACGTTTTTCGCAAACGCTATTTATGCGCCCGAGAACGCCGATAAACTCGAAGCCGCATTTAAGGACGAGCTTGCAAAAATGCTCAAAGACGGCTTTACTGCCGAGGAAATCGAAGCGGCAAAATCGGGCTGGCTGCAGAGCAGACAGCTCTCGCGTGCTCAGGACAGGGAGCTTTCAGGCAGATTGAACAGCTATCTGTTTTTAAACAGAACTATCGCGTGGGACGCGGATCTTGAGAGCAAAATCAAGGCCCTCACATCCGAGCAGATCAGCTCGGCAATGCGCAAGTACATGACCGCGGACAAAATTTCCATCATCAAAGCGGGGGATTTTGCAAAAGTAAAATCTAAAGCCGCGAAACCTTAAAAAACGCGGCGAAGCTGAGAATGACTAACACAAAGAACACAAAGACGTTCGAGCGGCTTTGTGTTCTTTGTGTTATAGACCTGTTACCGCGAAGATTCAGGCTCATTGATAATTCTACCTGGTTTCGCATAAATTTATCATTATGAAATTTGGACTTATTGCAGGAAATGGCCAGTTCCCTTTTCTCGTCATCGACGGTGCAAAAAAGGCGGGCGAAAGTCTCGCTGTGCTTGCAATAAAAGAGGAAACCGATGAACGAATCAATGAAGTTTCGGACAATATCATCTGGGTAGGTATTGGCCAACTCGGCAAGATGATAGCCTTCTTCAAAAAAGAAGGAGTTAAGAAAGTTATGATGGCCGGGCAGGTGAAGCACGTTCAGATATTTTCTGGGGCGATACCCGACGTTCGGATGCTCAAAATGCTTTGGAGCCTGCCGCGCCGCAATACCGATTCGTTGATCGGCGGAATTGCGGACGAGCTTGGGAAGGACGGTATCGAACTAATCAATTCGACATATTTTCTACAGGAATACATGGCCGCCGAAGGGGTGCTCTCTAAAAGAAAGCCAACCGAAATCGAGCAGGAAAACATCGAATACGGGCTGCACATCGCAGGTGAGCTTGCACGCCTGGATTTGGGGCAAACGATTGTTGTGCGGGCAAAAGCGTGTGTCTCGATCGAGGCAATGGAAGGTACGGATGCGACGATAGAACGTGCCGGGACGCTCGCAAAAGGGAAACTCACTGTCGTAAAGGTCGCAAAACCGGATCAGGACATGCGTTTCGATGTTCCGGTCGTCGGCGTCCCGACTGTAGAAGCGATGATAAAAGCAGGTGCGACTTGTCTTTCAGTGTCGGCGGGAAAAACTTTGATTTTTGACCGCGAAAAAATGCTCAAGCTTGCGGATAAACACGATATCTGCGTCGTCGGTTCCCGTACTGAAACAAATTCGCATTAACGCTCGTAGAACTTGCAATAGGTTCTAACGCAGAGACGCAGAGGACAGTTCTTAAAACACTGTTTCTCGGCGTTTTTTTCGGCTAAATAATTCATCGGAGAAAAAATGAAAAAGAATCTTTTCGCATTCCTTTTAACTTTTACCCTGCTTATTCCTTCGGCAGCTTTTGGTCAACAGGCGGTAAGAATCACGCCTGCCGAACGCAGAATGGCTGCTGCGATCACTGCCGCGCAGCTCAGCAGTTACCTGCATTTCGTCGCATCGGACGCGATGGGCGGACGTGATACTCCGTCGCAGGGCCTCGACATTACAGCCGAGTTTATCAAGATGAATCTTCAGCGTTGGGGTTTTAAGCCCGCGGGCGATAATGGTACGTTCTTTCAGAAAATGGCTTTGCGGCGGGACACGGTTGACGCTGCAAACGCTTTCGTTGAGATCGGCGGGCTAAAATTCGCTTACGGCAAAGATTTTATGCGCGTTGCCGGGAATAATACGGGCAGCGTATCCGCACCGATTGTTTATGCTGGGAACGGTTGGATAGTCAAATCGAAGAATCTGAATGCGTATCAAAACATCGATGTTAAGGGAAAATACATCGCCGTTTATGCCGAAGGCATTCCTTCCAATCAATATATCGTGCCGCTTCCGACTGGGGTCGTCGCCGCGGATTTGCAGGGCGAATTTGGCAGGGACTGGGCGGATGCCGTAACCTACGCCAGGCAAAACGGAGCGGTTGGCGTGATAGTTCTGCCATCGAAATTTTTGCAGGAAAATTGGGAAGGATTGCGTCAGCGATTCGGACGCACGCGATATTATGTTGAAAAGCTCGCTGCTCCGCCGGCTGCGCCGCCAACGACAGCTTCGGTTCCATCAATTTTTGTCGCTTCGCCCGAAGTTGCTAATTCTATATTTGCAGGTGAAAGCGCGAATCCATTACGCGGAAATGCCGGTAACTCTTTTGATCTGAATCCGAACAAGAAAATTAATTTTAATATCGTCCCGAAATCGGAATCGGTGATGACGCAGAATGTCGTAGGGGTTTGGGAAGGTAGCGATCGTGTTTTGAAAAACGAAATGGTCGCAATCGGAGCTCACTACGACCACGTTGGAACGAATCCAAACGCCCCCGGCCCGGATAAGATCTGGAACGGCGCCGATGACGACGGTTCGGGAACGGTAGCGGTTCTGGCTATAGCCGAGGCTCTTGCAAAAGCCAAAACGCGGCCAAAACGCTCGGTTTTATTTGTATGGCACGCGGGCGAAGAAAAGGGGCTGTGGGGCGCGGAATATTTTAATAAATTTCCGACCGTTGATATAAAAAACGTTGTTGCCCAATTAAATATCGATATGATCGGCCGCAGCAAAAAGCCCGGTGATACGAATCCGAAAAACAAGGATCTTACGGGCGAAAATGCTATCTACGTGATCGGTTCGGAAATGATGAGCTCGACACTCGGAGCGATAACGAAACAGACAAACGACGCATTTTTAAAAATGACATACGATTATAAATATGACGACCCGAAGGATACAAACCGCTTTTTTTTCCGCTCGGATCATTATCACTATGCGGTGAACGGAATACCAATCGCGTTCTGGTTTGACGGGGTTCATGAGGATTATCACCAGCCGGGTGACCACGCTGATAAGATCGATTACACAAAAATGGAAAGGGTTACACGAACGATCTTTTTAACGATGCTGGAATTAGCCGATCTTAAAATAAGGCCGCAGATCGATAAGCAGCTTTCACCAGAATTGACGGGGCGATAAAAAAGCTGGTCGGCTCCTTGTTGTCTTGTAAATATTTTTCGCCAAGAGCTCATGTTCCGTGGTTAACAAAATCACGGAACATGAGGAACGCCATCTTGGATTACTAGCTCATCAGAAGCCTTAGCGCTCGGCAGTTGACTCGGATTCGGTTTCTTGCGCGGCCAAAAACTGTTCGTATTGAATCAGGAATTTTTGAAGAATTTCGTCACGAAGTTCTTTATAGGTAATTTTCCTCGGCTTTTCCATTTTCCTTCCTGCGTTTTTGTCTGAAACTTCCGCCTCGTTCACATTTACTATTGCTTCGACGTTTTTCGTAGTTTCGGTTTCGGGCTGCGTTTCCGTTTCGTCCGTTTCACCGGCAACAACTTTATCGCTTGCAGCTTCAGCTTCAACCTCGGCTGTGTCAACCTCATAAGAAATCTCGTTGTATTTTTCAGCCAACGAGGAAATTTGCGGGACTTCAAGGATTTCGGCGATCGTGTTCATCGTTTGCGAAGCGAGATACGGTTCGTTCGAATTTGCACGAAGCTGTTCAAGCAAAAAGCCGGTGAGTCGTGGATCGCCCCAGTGTTTTACCAACTCGATCAATTCCTGATCCCCATGCACCGAAGATTTTTTCTTCGTCTCATTGTCGCCTGCGGGTTTGCTTTCAACGTTGAGCAGAAGATTCGCAAGAACCGTTTTTTGATTCGCGTCAAGCAATTTGGCGAAGGCTCCGGTGTCAATCGTTTTTGAATTTTTAGCATCCGCATGAGCTTCAGCTTCTTCATCCTCCGGTTCGGATTCGACTTCCACCTCTTCACCGCGAGCGATTCTTTCTTTCCTTTGCTCGGCTGCTTCCACCTGCCATTTAAGATTTTGAAAACTCTGTAAAAGCTCGAATGTGCCTTCCCAACGCGTGGCGGGATCTTCGGCACAGCGGACGAGCCATTCGACGATCCGCATTTCGCTGACCTCTTTTGCGTCGAAGATCGCATCCAGCTCTTTTATTCGCCCTTCATAAATGCCTATGTGCTCAGTCGAAAGCTTTTTCACTCCGTCCCGGTAGTCGGTTAACCGAGGTGCTTCGCCAGCCGCCCCGTTCTTGAGAAATAGCAGAAGCGACTCGCCCGGTTTCAACGCAGGACTTGCTTCCTCATTTTCGGCGGCATCGGTTTCGTCGGTGCTTTCCGCAGTAATTTTATAACGGTATTCCTGATCGTCGAGAACAAAAAATTTGCGGCTTTCACCTTTCAAAGTCGAGGAAATACCAAAATGTTTTTTAATGTTGACGGCGGTATAGTCGTCTGTATTTTCCGTAATTTCGCCTTCATCCGTTTTATTGAAAGTGGCAATGTAGATCGAATCGCTGTTTTGGTATAGCGACAGCAAAGTCTCCGGCATTTTTACCGGACACCTGCGCGCCGAAACACTCCCGGGTAAAAAACACACGGCAAAGAGCAGAACAAACATCGCGGCTGCGGAAAGAAGAGACTTTAACATACGTGAAACTCCTTCGAAAAAATGATTTTCTGTTAGCGCGCAATTCACAAGATTCGGCAACTTTAATTTTCGTTGCTTCACCCGAAAAAATTGTCTGACGCTTTAGACACCGGAGATTTCAAAAAGTTCCGAGAAATCTTTACGTCTTCCTAAATAGCGAATAAAAACAGCCGCTAACGCTGGTGGTGCTGACCCTGAAATGTCTAATTAGCCACCCGCTACCGCATATAATACTGACCCTGAAAGATTCGATATGCTTCGGATTTGCTTAATCCGAACTCCTTTGCCGCCTTTTTTAGTGCGGTCATGTGATCGTTCCCTTCGGCTTCGATTTCCTTCACTCTCTCATTCAAAGAGCGTTCGTCTTTCACCACACTTTTGCCTTCTCCGGACCTTTCAATTACGAGAACGATCTCGCCTTTCGAAATTGCAGACAAATATTTTACAGACAATTCCCTTAAATTGCCGCGAACTATTTCTTCGTGAAGCTTTGTCAATTCGCGTGCGACCGCCGCTTGCCGATTTCCTAATATCTCCAGACAGTCCGTCAGCGATTTGCAGAGTCGGTGCGGAGATTCATAAAAAATTAGTGTCGCCGGAACGGCTTTAACTTCGGCCAGGCGTTTGCGCCGCTCACCCTTTCTTGACGGCAGAAAGCCGCCGAAAAACAGCGAATCGATAGGCAGACCGCTCGCAATTGCGGCATTTACGAATGCAGCCGCACCTGGAACTGGCACGACCGCAGCTCCGATCTCGTGGGCCTTTTGCACCATCCTAAAACCGGGATCGTTTATGCCGGGCGTCCCCGCATCCGATACGATCGCGATAGATTCTCCGAGCTGGAGGCGTTGGGCAAATTCTTCGGCGCGTTCTGATTCGTTATGTTCGTGATAGCTGATAAGTTTGTTCGTAATGGAGTAGAAATTGAGAAGCTTTCGTGTATGGCGCGTATCTTCACATGCTATCACATCGACGTTTTTCAAGGTTTCCAACGCACGAAAGGAGATATCCTGTAAATTCCCGATCGGCGTGGCAACGAGATAAAGAGTTCCGGGCATAAACAGAATGGTAGATGGTAAATTGTGAATGGTAAATGATCGGGAACAAAAAAACCCGAGCGGTTTACACTCGGGCCCGGTTTGAAACTGCCAGCCGGTTCAAATTGTCCGGATAACAGTACTTATATATACGTTATCCAATTTAAAAAGGCAGTGGAAAAGGAATATTATTTCTCCAATTGGTGTTACGATTGTTTCGCCGATTGTTACGGTTGTTGTAATTGTAACCGTATACGTTGGCTATGACATTCAAATCCTGCCGCAGGCTGTTCCATTGGCCCTGAATGTTCCTACCGCCGCCGCGCGAATTATAAATCACACGATCTATCTGTGAGGCGAGGTCCAGTACGCGGCGGGCTTCGTCAGCGCTGTTATTCAGGTTGCGGCCGTTGCCGTATCTGTCTTCAAGCCTGTCGGCAGCCTGCGAAAATTCATCAGCCAGCCTCTCAAGGTTATCGCTGTAGTCATTTCCGTAATTGCCCCGGCCTCTTCGATCTCTGCGATCATCACGTCGGTCCTCAAAACGATCGGTTGCTCTTTCGAAGTTTTGGGCCTTGTTTTTTAGATTTCTTACCGTCGAACGAATGTTTCGACTATTGCCATAGTATCCGCCATTATTGCCGCCATACCCGCCGCCATTCCATTGGGCGGAAGCAATCGCCGGTAAGCCCAAAATTAATAAAGAAAAAGCACTCACTGCGACCAAACTTTTAATACGATTCATTTTTTTTCTCCAGCTTTTATTATTCTCAGGCAATGTCCCAGCCATTGCGTACTTATAATAAGCAATGCTTGTGCCATTTGACCTTGCCACTGTCTGACAAAAAGAAAAGCCTTGTATTTACAAGGCTTTACAAAAATATACATTTGTTTGAACTTGATAAATAGAAGGTCTTTTTATGCCGTAAAGTCTACCAAAACGTCAACAGCATGCGGCAGATGGTTTAAGTAGTTTAATTACCCAGTGCCTTAGCAGCGTTCAACCGGCCGCCATTTTCGACTTTGCCGGCGAGCGAATCGATTTTATCGACCGATTTCAAAAGTCGCTCGCGTAATTTTTCGACCGTAAGTCCCGGCTCGTTTGCCAAAATCAATGCCGCAACTCCCGCAACGTGAGGTGCAGCCATCGAAGTTCCTGACGCATCGCGGTATGCGTCGCCAAGCCAGGTCGAGAGAATATCACGGCCCGGAGCGGCAATATGCACGGTTTTTGCGCCGAAATTTGAAAATGAAGCCAGCGAATCGCTGCGGTCAAGTGCGGCAACACTTATAACATTCGGCAAATTGTAGTTTGAAGGGTAATGTGGCCGTTTGTCGTTATTCGTCGTGGCATTTCCGGCCGCCGCGACAAACAAAATTCCTTGTTCGCCGGCCGAGCGGATCGCATCTTCGAGAGCTTTTGAATACGACGTAGAACCCCAGCTGGCGTTTATCACTCGCACATTTACGCCTTTCTGTTTGCGGTCGATGGCGTAATTGATGGCTTCGATGGCATTTTTGGTAGTCCCGAAACCACCGCGGCCCAAAAATTTGAGCGGCATTATCTCGACATTCCAATTGATTCCCGTAATGCCTTCGGTATTATTGCCCTCTGCGCCGATAATTCCTGCACAGTGCGTTCCATGGCCGTTTTCGTCCATCGGGTCGCTAGCGTTTTCGGCATTATAGCCTTGAAGATCATTGAAAATACCCAGCTCGTCATCGGTGTACTGAGGCACATTGTCCGGCCGAAACCACATATTCGCAACCAGATCGCGGTGCGTGTAATCGACTCCGCTGTCCAGCACGGCAACGACGACATCCGGGCTTCCTTGCGATGTGAGCCACGCTTTTAGAGCATCGATATCAGCCTTTGCCTTTCCGCCGTCTTGTCCGAGATTATTCAAAGCCCATTGCTGTGCAAACAGAGGATCATCGGGAAGCTTGTCCCCCGTTTCACGATGCCCAAAATCATGGTTCGACGGAGTTAGCAGCGGATCGTCTAATCTGATCTCGAAACTGGGTTCCGCGTATAGCACAACCTCGCTCATCTGCCGGTACTGCGCGGCCACTTCTTCGGCGTTCGCGTTATCAAGATCGTCGATGGCAACCAATCCGTTTACAGATTCGATCTCGTCCTCTATTCGGTCGTTAAAACGCGATGCAAGCTTTTTGATCTCGGCAAGTTTTACACCGGGACGAAATCTGACTAAAACTTCGGGTTCAGATTCGCTCAATGAACGCTTTTGAGCGTGCGGCTTTTGCAAGGTGCGGCTGTGGTCGACCTCGACATTAAAAAAAGGTTTAGACTGCCATCGCCGGATCTGTCCCAAAACAGCCGCCATTGTTATAAAAATCACTGCAATGCCGATATGTATCCAAATATTATTGCGATTCATTTTTTACTGCTCCTAAACCGTGAGCACTGACATCATGTCCGCTCTTTTCAGTACGGACAGATGTCCGTACTCCTATTTTGCTACAATCACGATTCTATAACGTGATTTGTTCCATTAAAATTTTTGAGCCGGAGCTGGTATTTATCCGCTCTGTAATCGTAATCTTTGCCGCCGGCGCTGAGCTTTATATGCCAACCGCTCGAGATCATTTGGCCTGACATTTCATCTTTCGCCGGAGCGCCTAACGACATATCGGGAAAATCCTTCTCGGTTACAGTGGCGGTAACATCCGTTTCCTTTATCTTCAAACGTTTCGCCAAATCCTGTCTGGCTTTTGCTACAGCGCTGTCT